>JAFGTO010000196.1 GCA_016934095.1 Candidatus Glassiibacteriota bacterium | reverse complement strand
GGACCTGGGCACCACCCTGGATGGACTTGAAGACGGAGATACGGTGGAAAACTCCTGCTGGCTGGCCGATCCGGCAACCATGGCCCGCCGCCTGAACGAATGGCCCGCCGAGGCCCTGGTCAACACCTGCCGTATTGCCGGGCGTTGCAACGTGGAGTTGCCTGTGGAGCGGGTGATTTTCCCGGAAGTCAAGCTGCCGCACGGCGAGAGCGCCTATTCCCGCCTGCTCAAGGCCGCTTTCCGGGGAGCCTGCAGGAGATACCGTCCCATGAGGGCCGAGGTGCTGGAACGCCTGCGCGCCGAGCTCGAGGTGATCGACCGCCTGGGGTTCGCTCCCTACTTCCTGGCCGTGGCGGATATCGCCCGGTTCGCCCGCAGAAAACGTATCCCCATGGTGGGAAGAGGCTCGGCAGCCAACAGCCTGGTCTCCTACTGCCTCGGGATCACCGATGTCGACCCGATACGCTACGAGCTTTTTTTCGAGCGTTTTCTCAACCCGGAGCGTAACTCGCCGCCGGATATCGACCTGGATTTCTCCTGGCGACGCCGGGACGAGGTGCTGGATTATGTCTACCGCACCTACGGCGCGGACCGGGTGGCCATGATCTGCACCTATGTCACTTTCAGCTCGCGCCTGGCTTTCCGCGAGACCGCCAAGGCCATGGGGCTGACACCCGCCGAAATCAACCGTTTCAGCAGGGTCCTGCCCAGGCGCGCCCTGGGCAGCCTCGGCACCCTGGAACAGCAGTGGCCGGAATGCCGCGGCCTGCCCGTGCGCGAGGAGCCCTACCGCAGCGTGCTCGAGCTGGCCGCCCGCCTGGATGGCTTCCCCAGGCACCTGTCGATCCACGCCGGCGGAATCGTGGTCAGCCCCTTCCCGCTCACCGACCTGGTGCCCCTCGAGCGCTCGGCCAAGGGCCTGGTGGTGACCCAGTACGACATGTTCGCGGTCGAGGAGCTGGGCCTGGTCAAGATCGACCTGCTCTCCCAGCGCTCGCTCTCGGTGGTCGAGGACGTGGTGCGCTCGGTGGAGCGCCGCACCGGCGCCAGGCCAGGGATCGGGGACCTCGACCGCCTCTGCGCGGACCCGGACACCGTGCGGCTGATCGAGACCGGCCGCACCATGGGCTGCTTCTACATCGAGAGCCCGGCCATGCGCGCACTGCTGGCCAAGCTCAGGGTGCGGACTTTCGAGATGCTTACCGCCGCCAGCTCGGTGATCCGCCCCGGGGTGGCCGAGAGCGGGATGATGGATGAGTTCATCGAGCGGCACAACGGCCGCCGGCCGGTCGAGTACCTGCACCCGGACCTGGAGGAGCTGCTGGGCGGGACCTACGGGGTGATGATCTACCAGGAGGATGTGATCCGGGTGGCCCACCGGATCGCCGGGATGAGCCTGGGCGAGGCGGACATGCTCCGGCGGGCGATGAGCGGGAAAATGCGCTCGCACGAGGCCATGACACGGATGCACAGGCGCTTCCTCGGGGGCGCCGCGGCCCGCGGGGTCGAAAACGGGGTGGCCCGCGAGATCTGGCGCCAGATCGAGAGCTTTGCCGGCTATGCTTTCTGCAAGGCCCACAGCGCATCCTACGCCAGGGTCTCTTTCCAGGTGGCCTTTCTCAAGGCGCATTACCCGGCCGAGTTCATGGCCGCCGTGATCTCCAACGGCGGAGGCTTCTACGGCCCCTCGGCCTATGTCGAGGAGGCCAGGCGGATGGGCCTGGCCATCCTGCCGCCGGACATCAACCGCAGCGGCCGGGACTACGAGGGGCACGGGCGGCAGGTCCGCGTGGGCCTGGACAGCATCGCCGGGATTACCCGCCGCACTCTCGAGCGCACTGTCGAGGCCCGCGACGCCGCCGGCTTCTTCACCTCCCTGCGCGATTTCTGCCGGCGGGTGGGCCCCGCTTACTCCGAGGCCCGCACCCTGGTCCGCTGCGGCGCTTTCGACAGCTTCGAGCTGACCCGCCCGGAGCTGCTCTGGCGCCTGGAGTTCCTCTACAGTCAAACACACGGCCGGGAAATGGAGCAGGGCCCCGGACGAGAAGACTCCCCCCTGTTCCCGGACCTCGACCTCGGCACGGTGCGGCGGGTCGTGCCCAGGCTGGCCGAGTATTCTTTCCCTTGCCGCCTGCGCCTGGAGAACGAGATCCTGGGCTTCACGGTCTCGGCCCATCCGCTGGCCCTGCTGGGACGGACGTCCGCTGGGAACGGCGGCGGCTGCCCGCAGGTGGCGGCCCGTGAGCTGGGCGCCCACCGGGGCCGGCGGGTGAGGATTGTCGGCCGCCCCATAGCCCGCAAGCGGATCAGGACCTCGAAAAACCAGAGCATGATGTTCCTCTCCCTGGATGATACCGGCGGCACTTTCGAGGTGGTGGTCTTCCCGGACTGCTACGGCAAGTACGGCGCGGTGGCGGTCGGCCCGGGGCCTTTCCTGGTTACCGGCAGGGTGGCGGAGGAACACGGCGTTACCACCGTTGTCGCCGATAAGATCGAAACCGTTGCGCAGGCGGCCGCACAGGCCCCGGCCAGGTAATGAACAGGTGCAGGCCCGCCGAACTCCGGGCCTTTGGTCCCCGGGCACGGCCCGGCAGCGGTTTTTCGCCGGAGAAAGCCCAAGCGGCACATCGCTGGCAGCGACCTGAAAATTGAGATTTAAGGAACTTCCGGATAGTGGCACGGGTATTGCATTATAATGCTTGCGAGTGCTGGCAGTAAAATGCTGAAGACAGCATTTGTCCACGTGTTGATGGCCCGCACGGAAGTTGCCTAAGGAAGGAATTTCCCTTCAAGGAGAAGAAAATGAAGCTCCGAGAGGCAGTAGAGAGAGGTTATCGCAAGCTTTGCCGTCCCCTGCCCAGAGACCAGCGCGAGCGGGAGATTGTCGAGGAACAGCTTCGCCTGTGGGAACAGTTGGCGGCCCGCTACCACGATTCCCTGAGGAGCGGGAGCCTGGACAAGGTCGGCTGAGGGCAGGACTGTCAGGTGAAGTCAGGCGGCCCTGGAGGCTGTTCCCGGCACCTTGACGGTAATTGCACAGTTTGTGTCCGGTTTCGCGCAGTTCAGTGGGACCTGGCAGTGCGTTTTTCGTGGATGAACGCGATCTCGGCGGCCATCACGTAGACTATCGAGGCCAGGTAAAACCAGATCAGGATCGCCACCAGGGCGGCCAGGGTACCGTAAATGCGGTTGAAAGTCGGATACAGGGACAGGTAATATTTATAAAGGTACTTGGTTATCTCCCAGAACATCCCGGCGATGGCGGTGGCAATCAGGCAGGTGTCGGTCCGTGTCCGCTTGGAGGGGAAAAACTTGTAGCTGAAGAGAATCAGGGCTACGGTGAGCACGAAAGGCACCACCAGGGCGAATATCCGGCTTTCGATCAGCGGATAGATGGAGTAGGTGTTGCCGCTCAGGTCGATGTCGAAAGCGCTCAGGTCGGGCATGAAAGTGATCCCCAGGTTCGCCAGCACCATCAGCATTCCCAGAATCAGCAGTATGGAAAAATCGAACAGCTTCCCATGAATTATCCCCCTGGTGTGTCTCACCTCGAAAACGCAGTCCAGCACCACCCGCACGGTAGCGAATAGCCGGGTGGCCGTGAATGCCACACCTATCAGGCCGATTGCCCCGATCAGCTTGTGGTCTCTGATTACCGGGTAGGTGTTGTTGATGATGCTCTCGCTGGAGATCGGAATGATGCTTTCCAGGTAAGGGACCAGTCTGTCCCACAGCTCGCTGGAAGAGCTGATGGAAAATCCCACGATGGAGAACACGATCAGCATCAGGGGGATCAGGCAGATCAGCAGGGAGAAGGCGATGCCCGAGGCCAGGAACAGGACATCGTCCTTGATGAACTTCAAATACAGATTTTTTATGTAATACCAGACAGTCAGCATTAAATTGAGTCTGCCGGAAGGGCCTGGAAGCGTGTTGAAATATTTAAAATTAAGGGTGTAAAGGCTGTCAAGGGCCGTTTCCACTGTTGGGGCAACAACATGCGTTGAGGTGTTTGTTATTGCCTGACATCTCAGATATTTTACAGTTACACCGGAAACGGCTTGCCTTGCCCTTGACAGCCCACGATGCAATAAATTTCATCATGGGGCGTTGATATCTTTTTTCAACGCCCCTTTAGCCCTTGTTGGAAAGTCCTGGCGATCGGGTGCGGAGCAGGCCCGGGAACGGGTTTTTCCTAATGTAGAATACTTTACTGGAATTGTCAATTATATGCGAATAGCCTGTGTATCCGCTGCTGAATTCGAAATAGAGTGGCTGCTGGGACATCTGGACAGTCTCTGCCGGCACAAGGTCGGAAGAGGGAGGCTCTGGCTTGGCGAGCTGGGTCCGCACAGCCTGGCCCTGTTCTGCTGCGGGGTCGGGCCGGAAAATGCCCGCCTGGGTATGCAGGTTTTCAGCCCGGCTTTCGCTGCGCAGCGGGTCTATCACCTGGGGGTGTGCGGGAGCCTGGCCGACGGCCTGGAGCCGGGAACTCCGGTGCTGGCCGGCTCGGTAGTCTCTTCCTATGCGCCAGGAGAGCAGGCAGTCGGCCTCGAGCTGCCAGCAGCGGAAGAGCTGCTGCAGGCGGCCCCGGGTCTCCCGGTCCGGAGGGAGCTGCTGCTCACCCACCGTGAGCCGGTCCTGTCGGAAGAGGAAAGGGCATCGCTCAACAGACGCTACGGCGCCTCCTGCGTGGACATGGAGGCCTGGGAAGTGGCCGTTTCCTGCCGGGATGCCGGGGTGCCGCTGACAGTGATCAAGTCTGTCAGCGACATGGCTGCCGCCGATGCCTTGAGCGAGTTTTCCAGGCACTCCCGGCGGGCCGCCGAAACCTCCTGCAAGCTGGTCTACGGGCTCATGCTGCACCGCTGAGACCCCCGTCCGGGCCTGAAATACTGCTTGCCCGCACCGGGCCTGCGGG
>JAFGTO010000195.1 GCA_016934095.1 Candidatus Glassiibacteriota bacterium | reverse complement strand
GGATTTGATATACTTTTGAACCTGTTCCGATGCTTGAAGTTATAAAATCGAGGCGATATTTTTATGAATAATTCGGGATAGGTCTATCATTCAAGCCGGGGAAAAGGGGCAATTGCTTAGCGAGGCGGGACACGGCGGACAGCCCGGGAAGGAGCGGGCCCGGGTCGAAGCGAAGACGGTCCACCGGGTCCAGTCGGTCCGGCACCTGACCGACTCAGCCTTCATCCTCCGGGTCGACCGCCACGGCCTCCCGGCGGTCGCGGGCCAGTGCGCCACCGTGGGAGCGGCGGGTTCAGGGGTCAACCGCGAGTATTCCCTCTATTCGGGAGACCACGACCCGTTTTTCGAGTTCCTGGTCAAGGAAGTCGAGGAGGGACAGGTCTCCCCGGCCTTGAAGAAGTGCGTGCCCGGGGACCCGGTGGAGTTGGACGGGCCCTACGGCAGGTTCGTGGTCCAGGCGCCGGATGACAGGTCGCGCAGGTATCTCTTTGTCGCCACCGGCGTGGGGATTGCCCCGTTCCACGGGTTCGCGGGCAGCTACCCGGGCCTCGATTACCTGCTGCTGCACGGGGTCCGCCGCCTGGCCGAGCGCTATGAAAAGGAGTTTTACCCGCCCGGGCGGTACATCGCTTGTGTCTCCGGGGAGCCCGGGGGGGATTTCAGCGGCAGAGCGACCGATTACCTCAGGTCCCACCCGGTGGACCCGCAGACTTACTGCTACCTCTGCGGCAACAGCGCCATGGTAGCCGAGGCCTATGAGATCCTCAGGGCACAGGGGCTCGGGGGAGACCGCCTGTTCACCGAGGTGTTTTTCTGAGATGACAGCAACCGGGAGAGCTCGCCAGGGAAGGAGCCATAGATGAAGATAGCGATTTCGTATCCGCCGATCGTCAATGAGCGGGGCCAGGTGGCCATGGTCTCGCAGAACCGCAACGTGCAGTATTTCAAGGAACCCACCTACCTCCTGCCGGTGATCCACGCCCAGGCGGCCACCTGGCTCAGGGACATGGGTTACGAGGTGCTGTGGGACGACGGGAACTCCCAGCTCAAGACTTTCGACCGCTGGTACGGCGACCTGCTGGCCGCCGCGCCGGACATGGTGGTCTTCGAGAGCACCACCCCGGTGATGAAGTTCTACTGGAAGCTGGTCGACAGGCTGAAAGGCGACCTGCCGAAAACGGTCGTGGTAATGACCGGGTTCCACTCGATGCGCCGGCCGGCCGAGACCATGGAGCAGAGCCGCACCGATATCGTGCTGCGCAGCAACCACGTAGATTTCACCCTCAGGCGACTGGTGCCCTACATCGATGAGCACGATGACTGGCGGCAGAGCTGTGAGCTGGAGGGCCTCTGGATCCGCCGCGAGGACGATACCTTCCGCGACACCGGGAACTTCAAGCAGGTAGAGCCCCTGGACCTCTCGCCGGACGTGGACCGCGACCTGGTGCAGTGGAAGAACTACGCCTACGAGAACGGCAATTTCCTGCAGACCCCGGGCACCTATGCCACCAGCGTGATCCGCGACTGCATGTTCGGCAAGTGCACTTTCTGCCGCTATAACGGCCCGGACCTGACTTTCTCCATCCGCTCGGTCGAGAAAAGCCTGGATGAGTACCAGCGCCTGATCGAAGACTACAAGGTGAAAGAGATCTTCGACGACTCGGGGGTCTGGTACCGCGGCAAGCAGGCGCGACAGTTCGCCAGGGGGATCATCGACCGCGGGCTGCACAAGAAGGGAGTCTACTTCGGCCTCAATACCCGCTTCGCCTACCTGGACGAGGAGACCATCGCGCTGATGGGCAAGGCCAACTTCCGTTTCATCCTGGTGGGCCTGGAAGCCGCGGACGAGTACACCCTGCGCCGCCTGAACAAGGGGTACCTGCCCAGGCACATCATCCCCAACCTCGAGTGGTACACCAGGTACGGGATGCATCCGCACCTGACTATCATGATCGGCTATTTCTGGCAGACCAGGGAGATGCTCGACCAGACTGTCAACATGGTGCGAGAGGCTATGTTCAAGGGGCTGGCCAGGACCCTGCAGGTGACCATCTGCACGCCGATCGATTACACCCCCTACCATGCGGAGTGTATCGATCAGGGGGTGCTGCTGACAGATGATTACGATGATTTCGACATGAGCAAGATCATAGTCAGCACCCCCCTGCCGCACGAGGAGTACTACAGGGCGGTCCGGGAGATGTACGGCGTGGCGCTGCACCCGCTTTTCCTGGCGCGGCAGGTCCGTTTCCTGGCCTCGGGCCGCAGGCGCGACTGGCAGTTCCTCTTTACCTACGGCTGGCGGGCCCTGCGCCGGGTGCGCCAGCACATCTACAACCTGACCAGGGCCGGCACCTCGGGAGGCGACGGTCCGGGCGGCTGCGGGCAGTCTACGACCGATTGAAACCAGAGAGTGATAGCGACTTTGAAATATCTACAACCTGAGGAGACCTAATTGACTGAAAAAAGAACCGGGGGATCGGCGGTCGGGGACGTGCAGGCGGTCGAGCGGCTGCAGGAAGCGCACGCCAGGATTCACCGGGAAATCGGCAAGGTGATCGTGGGCCAGCGCGCAGTGATAGACCAGATGGTAGTCTGCCTGCTGGCCCGCGGGCACAGCCTGCTGATCGGCGTGCCCGGCCTGGCCAAGACCCTGATGATCAGCACCCTGAGCCGCCTGCTGGACCTGAGCTTCAACCGCATCCAGTTCACCCCCGACCTGATGCCCTCCGACATTACCGGCACGGACATCCTGGAGCAGGCGGGCTCCGCTGCGGACGGCGCAGGCAGGAAATTCACTTTCCACCAGGGCCCGGTTTTCGCCAACGTGGTCCTGGCAGATGAGATCAACCGCACCCCGCCCAAGACCCAGGCGGCCATGCTGCAGGCCATGCAGGAGCACCAGGTGACCG
>JAFGTO010000194.1 GCA_016934095.1 Candidatus Glassiibacteriota bacterium | reverse complement strand
GCCCCCGGCCGATCGCCCTGGTCATCCCGGTGTCCCTCGAGGACTCGCGCCATAATAACTTCAGGAAAATCCTCAAAGTGGTCGCCGGGGTGCCATACCTCAGGTACATCCTGGTTACCACCGGCCAGGTGAAAACCCATCCGGACTTTGTCGAGATCTGCCGCAAGGTCAGGAACCTCTGTCCCGGGGCCTCGCTGCTGTGGAGTTCCGGCACCCGTATCGCAGGGCTGGTGGATCGGATGGGGAAAGTGGGGCTGCCCGTGGACCGGGCGGACGGCAAGGGGCGGAGCGTCTGGCTGGCTTACGGTTACCTGATCGCCAGGGGAGACTGCCGGGTGATCACCACCCACGACGCGGACATCGTCAATTACGACCGCGAGCTGCTGGGACGTCTCTGTTTCCCGGTCGCCTCGCACATCCTCACCTACGAGTTCAGCAAGGGCTATTACTCCAGGGTCACCGACCGCTTGTACGGCAGGGCCACCCGGCTGTTCGTAACCCCCCTGATCCGGGCCTTCAGCGACCTGATCGGACGCACCGGTTTCCTCGACTACATGGACTCTTTCCGCTATCCCCTGGCGGGTGAGTTCTCGATCAGTGCCAGCCTGGCCCGGGTCATCCAGGTGGCCGGCGACTGGGGCCTGGAAGTGAGCACCCTGGCGGAAGTCTACCGCAACTGCGCAGTCAAGCGTATCTGCCAGGTTAACATTTGCGATAACTACGAGCACAAGCACCAGCCGCTCTCCCGCACCGACCCCAGGAAAGGGCTCTCCCGCATGGCCGAGGACATCGCCAAGGTCTTTTTCCGCACCCTGGCCAGCCAGGGCGCCCTGTTTCCCGAGGGGTACCTCCAGTCGCTGGTGGGCATCTACCGCCGGCGCGCCTACGACCTGACCGAACACCACGAGGCGGACGCCCTGCTCAACGACCTTGTCTATGACCGCCACGCCGAAATGGTCGCGGTGGACACTTTCGCCCAAGCCCTGGTGCGCGCCGCCGAGACTTTCAGGCAGGACCCCCAGGGCAAACCGCGGATCCCGAGCTGGAACCGGGTCGCCGCCGCGGACCCGGGATTCCTGGAAGAAATTATCCGGATCGTCGATGAAGACATGAAAGAGGCCTGCCTCTGAAAAGGCAGCGCCGGTACACGGCTGTGAATGTCAACTGTCAATACTTTTCCTCAGGAGTATACGCTTATGAACAAGCTGTCTTTCTTCCTTGCGCTCGCCGTCCTCTGGACAGCGGGCACTCCGGCCGGGGCCGCCGGCCCGCCGGGATGGACCCACCTTTCGAGCATGTACGGAGACCTGGCTGCGCCAGGTCTCTCCACCCAGCAGACCGCTTCCCTGGTCCTGGATATCGACCGGGACGGGCTCAACGACCTGGTGGTCGGCTGCCGCAAAGCCCCGCCCTCGATGGTCTGGTACAGGCGAGAGGCCGGGGGCTGGAAATGGTTCCCCATCGACACCACCACCCTGGATATCGAAGCCGGGGGAGCGTGCTTCGACATCGACTCCGACGGCGACCTGGACCTGGTGATGGGCGGGGACGCCAGCAGCAGCAAGGTCTGGTGGTGGGAAAATCCCTGCCCTCTATACAGCGAAACCGCCACCTGGACCAGGCGCGAGATAAAGTCCTCCGGCGAGACCAAGCACCACGACCAAATGTTCGGGGACTTCAACGGCGACGGCCGCGCGGAGCTGGTCTTCTGGAACCAGAACGCACATACCCTCTTCCTGGCGGAGATCCCGGCCGAGCCGAAAAAGGCCGGGCCCTGGCCCCTGGAAGCCATCTACTCCTGGGACCCGGAGAAAAAGACCTCCGGAGGGAGCAAAGCGGACAAGTGGGCGCAGTCCAACGAGCACGAGGGCCTGGCCGCCGCGGACATCGACGGGGACGGCAAGCTGGACATCGTGGGCGGAGGCCACTGGTTCGCCCACCAGGGAGGCCACAAGTTCGCCGCCCGGCCGATCGACAGCAGCCAGACTTTCAGCCGCTGCGCCGCCAGCCAGCTTGTCAGAGGCGGGCCACCGGAAGTGGTGCTGGTCATCGGGGACGGAGTGGGACGTCTCAGATGGTACAGTTACCTCGAAGGACAATGGGTCGGCCGCGACCTGCTCGACCGCGAGGTGGACCACGGCCACAGCCTGCAGGTGGCCGACATCGACGGGGACGGCAACCAGGATGTCTTCTGCGCAGAGATGAACCTCAACCTGGGCAACCCGGATGCCACCGCCTGGGTGATCCTGGGGGACGGGGCCGGGAATTTCACCGCCAGCGAGACTTTCTCCGGTTTCGGCAACCACGAGTCCAGGGTGGCAGACCTGGACGGGGACGGGGACCTGGACATCCTGGGCAAGCCCTACAACTGGAAGACTCCACGGCTCGACATCTGGCTCAACCAGGGCAGCTCCGAATCTGCCCAGGCCAGGATCCCTTTCTGCAGGGTGGTAGTCGACGACCAGGGCCCGGAGAACCCCCACGTCAAGAGTATCGGCGATATCGACGGGGACGGGTTTGTCGACCTCCTGGCCGCCAGCAGCAGCGGCGGCCCGCTCTGCTGGTACGAATCCCCCGCCCTGACCCGCCGCTTTATCGCCCCTTCCGGTACCTGGAGCTGCGATGCCGAGGTGGCTGACCTGGACAACGACGGCGACCGGGACATTGTCATCTCGGAATGGTATACCTACGACCGCCTGGAATGGTACGAAAACCCGGGCACACCGGCAGTCCGCAGCGGCGATCCCTGGAAAATGCACCTGATCGGCGGCCCCCGCGCCCACGACATCGAGGCTGGCGACCTGGATGGAGACGGCGACCTGGACCTCGCCGCCCGCCAGCAAAGCGGTTTCGGCTCGCTCAAAGGCAACGAGATAGTCCTCTGGAGACAGGACCGGCCGGACTCCTGGACCAGCCGGGTCATTGCCTGCCCGCACGGCGAGGGGCTGTGCCTGGCGGACCTGGATGCCGACGGCGACCCCGACCTGGTGATCGGCCTGCGCTGGTACGAGAATACCGGCGACATCCTGCAGGGAGCCTGGACCGAGCATTTCATCTGCGACCGGCCGGGGGATGCCTCGGTGGAGGCGGCGGACCTGAACGGGGACGGCCGGCTGGATGTCGCCCTGACACAGAGCGAGGGCAGTTACCGCCTGTCCTGGTTCGAGGCCCCGCTCCAGGTGCGCTCCGGGGATGCCTGGGTCGAGCACTTGATCGACCCCCGGCTGGATAAGGCCCACAGCCTGCGCATCGCCGACATGGACCTGGACGGCGACCCGGACGTGGTGGCTGCCGAGATGCACCAATCGCCGGACCCTGACCTGGTGCTGGTCTACCTCAACGCGGGCGGCGGCCTGGAATGGAAGAAACAGGTGGTCTCGACTACCGGCTCGCAC
Organism: Candidatus Glassiibacteriota bacterium; assembly: GCA_016934095.1. Classification (GTDB taxonomy): domain Bacteria; phylum Gemmatimonadota; class Glassbacteria; order GWA2-58-10; family GWA2-58-10; genus JAFGTO01. The sequence goes on along the minus strand of JAFGTO010000194.1, from coordinate 9,673 downwards.
GACCTGCGGCTGGTGGATTATGACCGGGACGGGGACGTGGACATCTTCGGCGCCAACTGGAACAGCGTTGCCGAGGCGAATTTCGCCCCGGTGGAGATCTGGCGCAATTGCCTGCGGGGTGAGCCCAGGCTGGCGCTGGACCGCTGGGAGCGCCAGGTGATCGACCCCGAAAAACCCTGGCGGGCGGTGTTTATCGGCTCGGCGGACCTCGACGGGGACGGGCTGAAAGATATAATCACAGGCGCCTGGTGGTACAGGAACCCTGGTGCCCGGGGCGGCAAATGGACCCGCAGCGAGCTGGGCGACTCGCTGCTCAACATGGCCGCGGTCCATGATTTCGATGGGGACGGCCTGGCGGATGTCCTGGGAACCTCTGGCAAAGGCTCCGACCCTTCCGCCTCTTTCTGCTGGGCGCGCAACCTGGGGGCGGGCAGGTTTTCCATCAACCGGAACATCCCCGGGGCCGAGGGCGACTTCCTGCAGGGCGTGGCCGTGGCCCGTCTCGGCCCGGACAGCCGGACAGAGGTCGCGCTTTCCTGGCATCAAGCCGGTATGGGGATCCAGGTGCTCGGTCTGCCCGGCGGCGACCCCGCAGCCGCAGACTGGTCGTGGCGCAGGCTCTGCACTTATTCCCAGGATGAGGCCCTCTCTGCAGGGGACATAGACCTGGACGGCGATACCGACCTGCTGCTGGGGACTGTCTGGCTGCGCAACGACGGCTCCTCCTGGAGCGCCCATACCCTGTTCGAGACCAAGGGCAGCCCTGACCGCAACTGCCTGGCGGACATCAACGGGGACGGACTCCCGGATGCCGTGGTCGGCTACGAGGCAATCAACTCCCCGGGTAAGCTCGCCTGGTACGAAAACCGCTACCCCCATACCACCGCCTGGCAAGAGCACTGGATCGCCGAGGTGGTGGGCCCGATGAGCCTGGATGCCGCGGACCTGGACCACGACGGCGACCTGGACCTGGTGGCTGGCGAGCATAACTACGCCGAACCCGAAAAGGCCGGTCTTTTCGTTTTTGAGAACAGGGACGGCTGGGGGGAAAAATGGGTCGCCCACACGGTCCACATCGGGGACGAGCATCATGACGGGGCCTGCACGGTGGACATCGACGGCGACGGGGACCTGGACATCATCTCCATCGGCTGGCTGAACCCGGCGGTGGTCCTCTACCGCAACAGGGCGGTAGAAACCGGAAACCAGTAACTGCGGCCGGCCCTGGACCGCTCCAAACCATATTGACTTTTTATTGTCTGCGTGCTACTTTGGATAACACTACTTAACCTGCAGGTCAAACAACGAAAGAGACAGGGCAATGCCCAAGAAAAGCCTTTTATCCCTGGAAGGCGAAGATATCGTTATCCACGGCCTGGATACCATCGTCAACTTCACCCGCTTCCATCCGGTCAACGTAAACCTTTTCCTGGATGGGCTGGAGCTGGCAGATGACCTTAAGGCCGACGCCGGCACCATCCTCTACACCAAGAACACGGAAATCTCTCACGAGCGTATCGCCAAGCTGCTTAAGCTGCGCGAGTCCAACGCCAACCTGGACTTCAACTTCCAGATCAAACGCAACGAGAAACTCCTCAACAAGTTCCGCGAAGAACTCAAGGAACGGATGTTGACCCTGCTGAAACGCCGTCAGGCGACAAAGGTATTTAAAGACCTGATGGTGGGGGTCGCCAACAGTATCGAGTCGTTCTACGACATCCTCTTCGAGGATGAAGAGATCCTCCTGGCGCTGTACCGGATACGCTTTATCTGTGTCTCCGCAGAGTCCCAAAGATCGATTTTCTACGCCGACCACGCCATCAACATGAGTCTTTTCGCGCTGGCGATCGCTGAATCCAGGAAAATGGAGGAAGCTATCGGCAAAAATAAGGAGAAATCGATCGAAATTGTCAAAGCCTCGCTCTTCCATAATTTCGGAGCCCTGCTCGAGATAGACGAGATCTTGCAGCTACCCGCCAACGAGCGTCCCCAAAAGTACTGGGAAGCCAACCTCAAGGGGCTGGACAAAATCACATCGCTGAAATTCAGCTACGAGCTGATGATGGGCATTCGCGGCCTCTGCGATTATCATGCGGGCCGGCGGGATTTCATCCCCAAGCTGGAGGGATCGGAGCTGTTGGCGAACATCCTGGTGGTGGCGGATGTTTTCCTGCAGAGTGAAAGCGGCCTGTTCGGCGAGCCGGTAGAAGCGAGGACCGTGGTGGATAAGATGAATGTCAAGGCCATGGGGAAAGAGTTAAACGACGTGGTGATCCAGGCCTTGACCCTGGGCCTCAACCTGACCGATATTTTCGATTTCTACTCGGAACTGGAGAGGCTGAAAAGCAAGTGCCCCTACGAGTCTGCGGTGCCTTATCCGCTGACCGGGTTTAATAGCCCCACCATCTTTGTCTGCAAGAAGCGGGTCACCAAATGCCAGTATCTCGAGGTGTCGGTGAAGGCGGTCAACCTGATCACCAAGCTCGGGGAGCTGCAGTCTGGAGAATACAACCGCTGCAAGCTGCTGACCCCGAGCCTGATGTCGTTCTATGACGAGCATTACGAAGAGATAAAGGAAAGCACTACCGAAAAACCCAAAGGCCAGGCAGCCGCCAAACCCGGGGCGGCCCCCAAGACCGGTCCCTCCTCCAAACCCTTGCCCAAAGCCGCGGATGCCAAACCCGCTGCAGCCGAAGCCGCGAAACCCGCCCAGGCCGAAAAACAGGAAAAGTCCTGACCCACCGGCCGGCGGCCTTCCCCGGCTCACGGGGAAAGCAGCCTGAGAACCATCACCACGAAGATCGACCCGGCCAGCAAGAGGCCCACACCGAAAGCGATGAAGCCGAAAGTCCGGGCTATCGGCCGCCAGCCCTCCCACTCGTCGCCGGCTTTCAGCCGGTCGAGCCTGTCCTGCAGCTCCAGCCTCTCCAGCCAGCCGGCCCGCTCCTCCTTGAGCTCGGCCAGCGAGATCTTGCCCGAGAAAATCACCGTGTCCATGGGAAACTTCTCGATCCTGAAATGGACGTTGAAGAAATGGAAGGTGAAAATAAAGCCGGCGGCCAGCAAAGCCTCATCGCTATGCGTGATCTGGGCGACATTGATTACCCAGCCCGGCAGGAAGAAGGTGAAGAACGCCGGGAACCACATGATTAACCCGGACAGGCCGATAATCGCCACACCCCAGAAAACCGCAAAATAATCGAATTTTTCCCAGTAGGTCCACCTGTCGAACTTAGGCTTGGCCCCCCGGCCGAAAAACCACTTCTGGTGGTCCCAGAAATCCCTGACATCGCGCCAGCCCGGGATCAGCGAATCGGGCCGGAAAAAGTAAGCGGCAAGGGCTTTCAAGCTGAATTTCCCGCTGGCCGGGTCTTTGATCGTTTTCAGCCGCGGAATGAAACCCTTGGCTAAATTTACCACGTGGATCACGAACACCACAAACAGGATCAGGGCCGCAAAACGGTGCAGGTAGCCCGCGTTCTGCACCCCGCCGAAAAGCTTGATCAGCACCCTGGCCCAGTCGGCGTAGAAAAATTTCAGCGGCAGACCGGTTAGCGCCAGGGTGGTGAAGCTGATAATCAACAGGATATGGAAGAACCTTTCCAGAGGATTAAACCGCCTGTAAACCAGCTCGTCTTTCCTGACCCTTATCTTGGCGTGCCTGAATGCCTTGGAGTCCCTTAAGAACAGTGCAGTCGAGCGTATTATCCAGAGCAGGGTGTGCAGGCCGAAAAAGGCGAACACGCCTACCAGCAGGGAGGTCATCAGGATGAAGGTATAGAAGAGCTGGGGGTAGCTGCGGCGGTCGAAATAATTGGCGTGGGTGATAAAGCCGGTGAATTTCGGGGTGGCGTTCTCGTGGCACCTGGAACAGGTAGCCAGCCTGTTGTCCGGGTGAATATACGACCTGGGGTCTGAAGTGCGCACGATATCGTGGTGGCCGTGGCAGTCGTAACATGCCGCTACATCCGTGGCTCCCAGCGCCATGGCCTTGCCGTGGAAGGTCTCCTGGTAGCGCTTGAGCATATCCTGGTGGCACTGCCCGCATTTCTCATCGCTGTAATGCTTGAAGGCGACTGTTTCCGGGGAGATTATCCGGTGCGATTCGTGGCAGTCGTAGCACACCGGGCCGCGCTTGTCGCCCTGCTCCACCAGCTCGCCGTGAATGCTTGTCCTGTAGACTTCTTCTATCCTGGTATGGCATTTTCCGCAGGTCTTGTAGACATTCCGCCGGTAAATCGGCGATTCCGGGTTGGAGGACACCTGTATCTCGTGGGAGCCGTGGCAGTCGTTACAGGACGGGGCCACGACCAGCCCGTCCCTGAGCAGCCCCTTGGCGTGCACGCTCTCGTAAAACAGCGGGATCGCATCCGGGCTGCCGAACTTCCTTTTCTTCTGCAGCTCCTCGTTCTGATGGCATTTTGCACAAGTGTACATCAGGTTGAACTTGTTCACCGAGCTCCGCCTGTCCCTGGCCGGGAAAATGTCGTGGCGGCCGTGGCAGGCGCTGCAGTCCGGCACCTCACGGTCGCCCATCTCCAGCAGCTGGCCGTGGATGCTCCTGCGGAAAACCCCGGCCACGTCTTCATGGCACAGCGCGCAGTTGACCTTTGCCGGCGGGGTCTCCTGCCCGGGATGCCCGGCAAGGTCCACGTCGCCGTGGCAGTCGGTGCAGGAAAAAGCCCCGTGGGAAGAGCTTTCGAACAGCGCCCGGTCCACGTGGAGCGAGACCGTGTCTCCTTTTTCATCCTCCACGGTAAAGTCGGCTTCACCGTGGCAGGCCAGGCAATCGTCGTTTCCCTGGGCGCCGGCAGGAGCCGCCCGCACTATCAGCAGGCAGACAACCGCCAGGATCTTGGTATAGTTCAGGTATCCACGCATGGCTGCGGTTTGCTGAAAGTATTGCCGGATATTACGAAAAGGATTGGTAAGCAGGTTACACTCTATAATAATACTATTCGGTCCTCTTTCCAAGCTCCGGGTCGTTGAGCTGGCTTCTCACCCTTTCGAGCAGGCCGGCGGGCAGGTTGTCTACCAGCCGGTCGAATTCCAGCCGGTGGTGGTGGCTGAAAAATTCCAGGTCCATCCTGCCGTTGAGCCAGACTTTGCTCATCGGGAAAACTTCCGGGTTGAGGTGCACGTTGTACATGTGCCAGATAATTATCGCCAGGAAAGCCAGGATGGCCTCGAAGCCGTGGATGACCCGGATGATGTCCAGCACCCACCTGGGGAACAGCATGGTGGCCTGGACCGGGAACCAGAGGGCCGCCCCCGTAGCCAGCATGACCCCGCTGCCCCAGACTACGGCGTAATACTCGAATTTCTCGATGAAGTTGAAACGCCCGTACCTGGGCGGCTCTGGGCGCCTGCCCAGATTATAGAGCAGTATCAGCAGGGGGTCCACCAGGTCTTTCTTGCTCAGGATCATCTGGCGCAGGTCCTGGTGCCCGCGGGTGGAGAACAGGCAGTAGAAAACATGGTAGACCGAGATGCAGAACAAACCGACCGCCGCTGCCCGGTGGATGATGCCGCGGATGGTGAAGCTCCCCTCGAACCAGAACATCTTCCGCACCAGCCAGGTCTCGGAGAAAAGCAGCGGCATGCCGGTGGCTATCAGCAGGAAGAAACAGACGAAAAGGATGATGTGCTGCACCCTCTGCACTGTCGAGAAACGCAGGTGGTAGAGCCGGCCCTCGTGTTCCACCAGCCGGAAAGCTTCCAGAGGGGTCCGTGCCTCGCTCAACTTTCTTCCTCCCCTGGGTCTTCTTCCTTTCGCGCTCTTCTGCTGCGGCGCCGGTGGGCGATCAGGTCGACTATGATAAAGGCGACAAAGCCGCCGATCAGCCCCGAGATAAACAGCACGTAGGCTTTCTTGACCAGCCAGGCCCCGAGGTTGTCCTTGCGCTCGTCCTGCACGTGGATCTTGCCGACCGCGAAGTTTTCACCGGCATTCGGGTGGCAGTTGCCGCAGGTCCCGGCCAGGTTGTCCGGGTAGATGCTGCTCTCAGGGTCGGAGGAAGGCCGGATGTCGTGGAATCCATGACAACTGGCGCAGTTGGCCACCCGCAGGTCGCCCAGCTCCAGGGCCACGCCGTGGTAAGACTCCAGGTAGCTGTCCAGCCGCCCCAGCGGGAGGCCGTACTTGCTGCTGAGAGACTTGTCCTCGTGGCAGCGCGAGCAGACCGCGCCTACCTGCCTGGGATTCACCCTGCTCTCCGGGTTGTCGGGCCCCAGGATATTGTGCTCACCGTGGCAGTCTGTACAGATCGGGACATCAGCATTGCCCTGCAGGTATTCGGACCCGTGGACTCCCTGCAGGTAATCGTGGTAGATCGGGCCGTGGCAGTTGCCGCAGATTTTCGGTATCTGGAGGTCGAACTCGGTTAAAGGGCTGATCTTATGGCTTCCGTGGCAGCTGGAGCAGGTGGCGGAAACGATCAGCCCGCGCTTTTCCAGTGCCTGGCCGTGCGCGCTGTTGAGGTAGCTGACTGCCTTTTCCGCCTGCCCCATACCCTCGTGCTTGCCTTCCAGCCTGGTGTCGCCGTGGCAGGACAGGCAGGTATGGGGCAGGTTGGAAGGGTAGACCCGCGAGGCCGGGTCATCCGCCGGCAGGATGTAGTGTGAGCCGTGGCAGTCCTCGCAGCCCGCGGCATCCAGGTCGTTCCTCTGCCGGGCCGGCAGCCCGTGGACGCCGGTTTCCCACTCGCTCATCGGTTCATCGTGGCAGACTCCGCAGTCCACCCTCTCCAGCCGCCGGGGATGGGGCCAGTCCTCGAAACCTGCCAGGTCCTGGTGGCAGTCGATACACTCCAGTTCCATCCGCCCGTGGACCGATGCGGCGTAGCGCTCGGAATCCACGTACAGGGAGTCTCCAGTACCGCTAGTCAGCCCGGGGTCGTTATGGCACTCGAAACAAAGCCCGTTCTCCTGGGCGGTCAGGACCGCGCTGCAGAGCGGGATGAGCATGGAGACAAGCGGGAAGGCATATTTTGCTTTTAGGCGGATCGGCATGTTTTTTCTTGACTCGAAGCGGTTCCCCGCCGAGGCCGGTTAAGGTAATCAGCCCTTGCGGTTCCGCAGCTTGCGGCTGAAATCGATCGCCGTCCAGACGGCCAGGATGACCAGCACCGCCAAGGTGAACCAGATAAAGGCATTGCGCAGGTAATAGACCACGCCCGCGGACCTCTGGCGCGGGTCGACATGTATCTTGCCGGAGACAAAATTGCTGGAGGCATTCGGGTGGCACTCGCCGCAGGTCTTGATCATGTTGGCCGGGTTGACTTTCGAGCGCGGGTCGCTGGCGGGCAGGATCTCGTGGTAGCCGTGGCAGCTTGCGCAGTTGGCCGCGTTGAGCTCTCCCAGGCCCTGGGCCACCCCGTGAAAGCTGGTCTTGTAGGTTTCCAGCCTGTCTGTGGAGATGTCGTACCTGGCCATGGTCCCGGCATCGGCGTGGCACGAGGAGCAGGTATTCGGGATGTTGGCCCGCGAGGTCGGGGCTGCCCCGGATTCGGGGGCCATGATCCCGTGCTCGCCGTGGCAGTCCACGCAGCCGGGAGAGTCGTGGTCTCCTTGCTCGAGGCGCAGCCGTCCGTGGATACTGCCGCGGTACGTTTCCATCACGGTAATATGGCATTTACCGCAGGTCGCGGGCCGGCCGGCCATGGGCAGGGTGTCTCCCGGGGCCTGGATGTCATGGACCCCGTGGCAGTCGGTGCAGACCGCCGCGAACTGGAGCAGCCCGTCCTTGAACAGCGCCTTGCCGTGCACGCTCTGCTCGTATTCCAGGTAAGGGTGCTCGGCTTGGATGTCGTGCCTGAGCACCACCTGGTTGTTTTCGTGGCAGCGGGCGCAGGTAAGCGGGATATTGCGCCGGGACACCATCGACCGGGGATCTTCCACCCCGCGGATGTCGTGCTTTCCGTGGCAGTCTACACAGGTGGCGGCGTCTTTATCGATACCCCGGGCCCTGGCCCTGCCGTGCGCGCTGTCGCTGTAGCGCCGGATGGTGTCGCCGCGGACATCGGTCTCGCTCGCGTGGCAGGCCAGGCAGTCCACCTCTCCCAGAGAGTCCGCGTGGGGCAGCTCCGCGGCCCCGGTATGGCAGTCCACGCAGCCCAGGCCCTGGTGAGCTGAGATCCCTGCCTGCTCGTAGTCTGCCAGCGGGCGCCCGCCTTGTGCGCCCGCCCCGGCGTGGCATTCCAGGCATTTCTCATCGGCGGCGGCTGCCTGCGCTCCCAGGGTCCGGGGAATGACCCCCAGCGCCAGAAAGACCACGGCACCGGGTATAAGTCTCCGCATACGGAGTCGAGGCCGAAAGCGGGGTAAACCGACCATGAAAAGCTCCGGGAAAGGAGAAGAAAGTGCTCGATGTCGGGCCGAAAAAACGGGGAGGGCGGCTCCCGGGAAAGAAAAAACCTTGCGATACAAGGACTCCGGCATTTTCCGCCGCCTGAGCCGGACTGGAAATTATTTGTCAAAAAGAAACATTTTATCTACTTTGTACGTTGCTGTTTTGTTACATAAATTATCCGGGATTATCGTTTTAACGTACGTAGTGATAATTTTGTCTCAAATTCCCTGAAAATTTTCAAGATTTGTGCGCATCTCTCCCGGCTGTTATCTTTTCAGTCGGTTGTAACGACCTCAATGATAACGATATTTTAAATCTAAGGACCGGCCTATGGAACCAATCGGCATGCTGATCGATTTTACCGAATGCATCGGGTGCCAGGAATGCGAAGAGGCGTGCCGGCAGCAGAACGACCTGCCGGAGAACCCCAGCGAGACAGACCTTTCCGCCAGGAACTACACGGTGGTGCTGCGGCACGAGCCCAGCGGCATCTACTACCGCAAGCTCTGCATGCACTGCCTGGTACCGTCCTGCGTCTCGGCCTGCCCGGTCGGGGCGCTCACCAAGAGCGAGCAAGGCCCCGTGCTTTACGATGCCGGCAAGTGCATGGGCTGCCGCTACTGCATGATAGCCTGCCCGTTCGGGGTGCCCCGCTACCAGTGGGACAAGGCGGTGCCGCTGGTTTCCAAGTGCACTTTCTGCAGCGAGCGGGTGGCCGCCGGCGGCGAGACCGCCTGCTCCTGGGTCTGCCCGATGGGGGCGACCCGGATGGGCGAGCGCAGGCACCTGCTCGAGATCGCCAGGGACCGCATCCGGCGCAAGCCGGACCGTTATTATCCCCACATCTACGGTGAGACCGAAGCCGGCGGCACCTCGGTGCTGATGCTCTCCAGCGTACCTTTCAAAGACCTCGGCTTCCCCACGGGAGTGGGTGTCGAGCCCCTGCCCCAGCTCACCTGGCAGGTGCTCAGCAAGCTGCCCGGGATCGTGATCACCGGCGGGCTGCTGCTGGGAGGGGTGAGCTGGGTGATCAACCGGCGGATCCAACTGGAAGGCCAGGCACGCGAGGCCGCGGAGCGGAAACCCGCACCTGAGGACGAGGGGAGGGGCGAATGATGAAATCACCGCTCGAATGTATCCGGTCCTCAGGCAGGCCGAACCTTAGCTGCCTGCTGATCGTGGCGGCGCTGCTGGCCCTGGGGATTTTCCTCACCGCCAGGCGGTTCCTGCTCGGCCTGGGCGCGGTTACCGCACTCAACGACTACCAGCCCTGGGGCCTGTGGGTCGGTTTCGACGTGATCTGCGGCGTGGCACTGGCGGCAG
>JAFGTO010000193.1 GCA_016934095.1 Candidatus Glassiibacteriota bacterium | reverse complement strand
TACGCCTTCGCTACGTTACAGACGCTAAGGAAATAATCCACCTTAAAGGAACCTACTTTTTGTCTTGACAAACCAGGCCACCTCACTATTATCTGCCTCATTCATTAATATTCTTTCTAAATTAATATCTTGATTTATTGGTATAGGATCTGTTCTGTGTAAATTTGGAAGAGTTACCATGAATAAATGCTCTATAAGACTCAAAGTCTGCGATTCAGATCTGTATACGAGTGAATCAAGTATACAAGCAGCAAAATATTTTTCCTCATCTGTTTGAAAATTTGCCCACCATTGTCTTAGTCTTAAATCGTCAATACCATCCCATATCGTTTGTCGGATTAGCTCATCGCATCTCTGCTCAATGTCACTTATATATATATTCCAATATTCTGGCAAAGTGAATACGTTACTAGTGGACATTGATATACTCTTCTAATAATATTTGCAGGCCTATTATATGTTATTATTTAGAGATATTTTCAATTTATAGACATTGTCAAGATTATTAAAAGGTTTTGATTTTGTCAAGATATAAATTCACCCTATCCCCAGGGCCTCCACAAGGCGGGCCATCACCTCGGTGGCCCTGCCCTGCAGGAAGATGTCGGTGATCCGGCCGGTGTAGCTCGAGGGCTCGGTGTTGACCTCGATGATCGCGGCGCCGTTCTCCTTGGCCAGGAAGGGAATCCCGCAGGCGGGCATCACCTCGCCGCTGGTGCCGATCAGCAGGAAAACGTCCGCAAGCTGCGCCTCCAGGAACGACCGGGAATTGGCCGGCTCGGGTATCTGCTCCCCGAAAAAGACGAAGTCCGGCTTGAGCAGCCCGCCGCACTCGCCGCAGGCCGGGGGAAGAACTTCCAGGCCCGCAGCAGTGAAGTGGATCCTGTTGCCGCAGGCAGTGCAGACCAGGAACTGCGAGCTGCCGTGGAACTCGTACACCGTGGTATTGCCGGCCTCCTGGTGCAGGTTGTCGATGTTCTGGGTGATCACCACCTCGATCAGCCCCCTGCTCTCCATCAGGGCCAGGGCCCGGTGGGCCGCGTTCGGCTCGGCCCTGCCGAAAAAGTCGTAAAAGATCTCCCGGATCAGCTCCCAGGACTTTTTGGGGTTGCGGTAGAAATAGTCGATCTCGATGAACGTAGGGTCGTACCTGTTCCACAGGCCGCCGCTGCCGCGGAAAGGCGGGATGCCGCTCTCCACCGAGATGCCCGCCCCGGTGAAAGCGGTCAGCCTCCGGGCGCTCCTGATGGCCTGGGCCGCCTGCTGATAGAAGTCCGTACCGCTGTGCATTTTCTCTCTCGGCTGCCGCCTGGTTAAAGATTTGATACGAATTTACGAAAACTTATAGTCTGGGATTTTTCGGGGGAAAGGAGAAAACCTTTTGGAAAAGGTTCTTCTCCTTTCCCCCAAAGCCCCCATTTCTCTTTCCAAAACTTTTTGTCATATCTTTATGCGTGAGTATTTCCGCACTTTAAAAGGTTTCCATTTAAATGGGTCAATGATCCCGGAAAACACAGTAATACCGGGGGAATGAGCCTGAATACAGTCTTGTACGGATTTGAAATTTTCCCAGAACCATAACGTAATAAATACTCTTCAGCCACTTGTCGTACACACCGCAATTTGTTTTTCAACTATGTCTTAACTGAAGAAGGTTTTTGAAAAAGGGATAGAGGGACCGGGGGAAAGGGAAAAAACTTTTGCAAAAGTTTTTTCCCTTTCCCCCGCAATGCCACCCCTCCTCTGCTTTCGATCAAACCCGGGAGGAGGAGCACGCTCCCTCAGGAGGGCGTTTCCTCCCTGGGTTTGACCGGGGAGATGCTGCTGAGCACCCAGCCGAGCAGCAGGCCTGCTGCGAACACCACGAAGATCAGCAGGGCCAGCGAAAAGGGGAATTCCCAGAAGAGGAACCTTAGCGCTACGGCATCCGCATTCTGGACTGCGAAGATGACCACGAAGGTCAACAGGGTCATCACCAGGATTATTTTGGCTTTCAACCGGCCTCCTCCGCTGAAAATTGTTTTTTATATCAGGCTAGGGCGGCGATGTCCCGCAGGGTCCCATCGATGCACCTGGCAGTGTCCACGGCGGCCCGGCGGTCCGGGATGTCGATTTCTTCCAGCCGGGCTTTCAGCTCCCTCAGCTCTCGTGCATAGTCCTGGCGCGCCCCGGCTGTCATCACCTCCAGGTAGACCGGCGGGCCGGGAGCTGCCGGGTTTTCTTTCCAGATGAGCGGCTCGAGCGAGATGCTGCCGTGGCCGGGCCTGAACCCGACCCTTGAGAAATAGGCTTCCTCGCCGCGGGCGAGCAGGCCGGCCAGGGAGTCCAGGCTTTCCCCGCTGACACCGTAGACAGCACCGGCAGCCCGGCGCAGGGCCTCTTCGGGCCCGGTACCCGGCTCTGACAGCACGGCGGCCCCGGTGCGCCAGGACACTTCCTCCACTGGGTTGCCGAACGGCCGGTAGAAATATTCGCAGGCCAGGCCGCCGTCCCGGCGCAGCCTGCTCAGCGAGCGGGCCGAGCCCAGGCCGCAGGGCAGGAACCAGCGCAGGCGCTCCCAGTGCTGCGGCGGTTCGAGGAACACTCCGCCCAGGGAGCCGAATGCGCACCCGAGGCCGGCTATGATCTCGGCCCTGCGGCCGGTCTCCGCCGAGAGCTCCCTTACCTCCACCATGTAGTCGACCGCAGCGGAGATCTCCCGGACAGGCTCCAGCTCCTCCGGGAGGTCGACCCGCAGGCCCCACGAGGCCTGGCCGATGACCCAGTCCGGCCTGTTCCGCCTGACATACGCTGCACAGCGTGTCAGCAGCAGGGCGTGGTAGCGGGCCGGGGACAGCCTGCTGCACCTGGGGCATTCGCAGCGGCCCTGGTCCGCGGACTGCATGCTGATACCATCCAGGCCCCAGCGGGGCTCCATGTGGAAATCGAGCACCTTTTGCTGCCACTCCCAGGCCGGCTCGCTGAAAGCGCACATGACCTGCCGGGAAGACCCTCCGGACACTCCCGGTACTTTCCTGATCACCTCATCGAACCCCCAGGAATAGATCCCCACGCCGGCCAGTATTTTCAAGCCGCGAGCGTGGGCGGCATCCACGAAAGCTTTCAGCTTTTCCGCACGGGCCTCATCGATGACCTTCTCGAACGGCACCGGCCAGTCCGTGGACCTGAAAAGCCCCCAGGCGCAGTTGCAGTTCATGCCCAGCTCCGCCTCGGTATCCAGGTAGCGGACCTGGTCCTCCAGGAGCTTGTCATCCCAGCGGATGCAGGGCCACTTGTCGTTCGGCGCGGGCTCGGAAGCCAGGTCGCGCAGCCAGCCGACAGAGACCCGGTACTTGAACGGCCCGGGCCGGGCGGGTGCGGAGGTTTCCGGGACCCGGCCGGAGCACGAGACCGCCAGGGAGCCGAGCCCCGCAGCGGAGAGTTTCAGCATTTCCCGCCTGTCGATCATTTCAGGGGCAGCCTTTATTAGGATTAAGTATACGGGAAAAAGGATTTTACAACAGGCACGGAGGGGCACAGGCACAAAGGGATCAGCCACCCGACCGGCAAGGGCAGGGGCCCGCCGCTGACTGTACGCCCCCCGGCGGCCCGGGTCACCGCAGGGACCGGTATTTCTCCACCATCTCCAGGATGAAGCCGTACCTTTCCGGAGTCAGCTCCTCAGGGAAACCGTGCTCCATCATGATATAGCCCCTGCGGCATTTACGGCCCAGCGCGGCCGCCCTGGCGAACAGGGCCTCGATGTCCCGGTCTTTCTCCAGCAGGTAGTAGTTGCTGGGCACGAACCCGCAGAAAACGAACGAGCCGCTGAAACGCTCGATCAGCTCCTCCAGGTGCGGGTTCTCGCCGGGGTCGAACGGGTTGAGGATGTCCACCCCGGCATCGGCCAGCATGGGCAGGATGGCGGCGATATTGCCGTGGCTGTGCATGTGCACGAACGCCCCCCGGCTGTGGCAGAGCTCGAACAGCCTGCGGTACCAGCCCAGGAAGAACTCCGCGAACATCTCCGGGGAGATCAGCATCCCCTCCGGCGTGCCCAGGTCATCGCAGACCTCGACCAGCCTGACCCCCCGGTCGAGCACTTCCCCGGCACAGGCCAGGCTCCATTCGGCGAGCCTGGCGGTGAGACGGTGCACGAACTCCGGGTCCTCGATCAGGGCGATCATCAGTTTCTGGAAGTCGAGGAAGTTGTTGTGGATGCCGCTGAAAAAACCCATGATCTTGGCCGCAGGCATGATACCCGAGCTGGTGAAAGCCTCTGCATCCGGAGCGATGTCCTGCCAGCGCTGCGGGTCGTGCGGGTCGGGCAGCGCCAGTTTTTCCAGGTCATCCGGGGAGTTGACCGGCATGCTGTGCCCGTAGTGTACGGCGTGCGGGTCGTAATGGTAGGCCCTGGTGCTTCCGCCTTCGAAACGGTAGATCCGCACCTTGTCCTCCTCCAGCTCCAGGTGCCCAATTATCTCCGCCGGGCCGCCGTGGCCGAAAGGCAGCGCACCGCCCTTGCCGGTACCTAGGGTCGAGGCCCCCAGGTGGCGGGCGTAGTTGAGGCCCACCCGCCTGCTGGCTTCTGTCCTCGGCCCTTGCGGGAACGAGGTCTCCGGCAGGCTGTAAAGGTTCTCATCCACGCACCCGGCAGGCAGCAGCTTGCGGCAGGCCTGAAGGCTCCAGTGGCCCATGGGGCAATAGGGACTGCGCTCCGGCCGCTCGCCGGACAGCACGGCCAGCATGTCCTGGTATTCGCTCATCGGATAACCCGAATTATTCATAAAAATATCGCCTCGATTTTATAACTTCAAGCATCGAAACAGGTTCGAAAGTAAATCAAATCTCCAGGAAATGTATTTTTTTATTGTTTCGAGTTACACTGCAAGGCGACATTTTTACCTTCGGCTCGCCTGCTTTGCCCGATTGGCTGCGTCATCTGCGGCTCGCG
>JAFGTO010000021.1 GCA_016934095.1 Candidatus Glassiibacteriota bacterium | reverse complement strand
CTGCTCGGAAGAGCCGGATGGGGTAACGCCCCACGTCCGGTTCTGTGAGGGTGAAATCCAGTAATGGATGATCTACTCGACTAAGCGCTTGACAGACCGGCAACCCTGGGGTAGAATAGCGTCGAGGACGTTAGCGGATAATAACTTATCGACCACAAAAAAGGCAGGATGCAATGGACTGGATACTGTTAGTGATTCTGCTGGGCCTGTTCGTTTTGATTATGCAGCACCTGCGCCGGAAAGTGCAGGACCTGGAAGCGGAAAGGAGCTCCCGGCAGGCAGCTTCCGGGGAGGAAAAACCTTCTGCAGCCATACAGGCGGCGCCCGGGCCTGCAGGCGGTGAGCCTGAGACAGGCGGCTGCGAAGCCCTGGATTCCGCTGCCGGCTGGAAGCCGATGAGGCGCGCCGAGGTGGAGGCCGAGACCCTCTGGCGGCTGGAGCATTGTCTGCGCGATATCCCGGACATCGGCCGGACACCAGTGCTGCAGGTGGACTACAGCATGGAGCCCCGTGAGCTGGCGCTTACCCTGGCCTCGAACCCCTTTTACGCCGCCCGGATCCTCAAGACAGTCAATTCCGCCGCTTTCGGCCTGAGCCACAGGATCGACTCCCTGCAGCGGGCCATAACTTTCCTGGGGTACAACCAGGTGAAGAATATCGTCATGCAGCAGGTGATCAGCGAGAACCTGGGCAAGCTGCAGGCGAAGGCCGAGGAGCACCTCGACATCCTTAAATTCTGGCAGCATTCGCATGCAGTTTCTGTCGGCGCCGACTTTATCCTGCGTACAGTGCTGAAGAATACCCGCAACAGCGGGGTCATCACTACCGCCGCCCTGCTCCACGACATCGGCTGGGTGGTTTTCGTCCACTACGACTGTGAAAAAGCCCGGGAGCTTTTCCGGCGGCTGCAACAGTCCGGCGATCAGGACAACCCGGTCGAGCTCGAAGAGCGCCAGTTCGGCTTCAACCACCTGGTCCTAGGCAGGATGTTGGCCGAGCAATGGGAAATCCCCGGGAAGCTCAGCGAGCTGATAGAACGGCACCACTGCGCGACATTCGGGCTGGAGCCGGGAGCCGGGCGCGAGCTGGTTTTCGGGGCTTGCGTGATCTCGAGGGCGGAGTCCCTGGCGGCCGAGCTCGGCTATGCCAACCCGCTGGCGGAACCGACCCGTCAGCAGGCGGACCTGAAAAAGGTGCTGGGGCCGGAGGTGGACCGGCTGGGCGACCGGCTGCCCGAGCTTCGGGAAGAGCTGGAAAAAACGATGAAATTCATCGCCGAGTTCCACAAAGCCACCGCCTGAGCCGTGCCGTGGGGCACAGCCTGCAGGCCGGGCGAATCCCGGTTTTATCCTTCCTTAACCCTAATAATTAATAAGTACTTTGTCTTGCTCATTTTCAAACGCCGGTGGGCGCGGGCTGGCAGCCTTTTTGCTTTGGCACTGGTATTCGGATAAACCGACCGGCGGGAGGAATGCAAAAAGGATGCCAGCCCGCGCCTGACAGAGCACAGGGCTTACTCGTTGCTAATTAATATTTATGAATGATCCGGGTTAACAGTCTTCCCTGTAATAATTAAGGGCGGACCCCGGTCCGTGCGGGGGGCTGGCTCAGCGGGAGTGTATTACTCCCACCCGGCTGCAGAAGATGCGCACAGGGCAGCGTGAGCAGAAAGGCGAGACCGGTTTGCAGAGGTTCTGTCCGAAAGCCACCAGCAGGTCGTTGTAGATTATCCAGTACTCGGCCGGAAGTTTTTTGCGCAGGGCGAACTCGGTCTGCTCGGGGGTCTTGGTTTTGACGTAGCCCAGGCGGTTGGAGATCCGGTGGACGTGGGTGTCCACGCAGATGCCCGCTTTGCCGTAGCCTAGAGTCAGCACCAGGTTGGCGGTCTTGCGGCCGACCCCCTTGAGGCCCAGCAGCGTTTCGAGGTCATCCGGCACCCGGCCGTCAAAGCGCGAGACCAGCTCCCGGCAGATCTGCAGGATGTTGCCGGCCTTGGTGCGGTAGAACCCGACAGGATAGATCGCCTCAGCTATCTGTCGCTCGCTGAGCTCCAGCATGCGTTCCGGTGTCTCAGCCAGCCTGTAGAGCCGGTGGCTGGCCGCGGCCGTGGTTTCATCCTTGGTCCGCAGGCTCAGCACCGTGGAGATCAGCACCTTGAAAGGGTCCCTGCGCCGGCGGCTGATCTCTGTCACGATCGGGATGTTCCAGGCCGCGACTGCGGTTTTCAGCTCCTTTACCACTTCGTGGATCTGGCTGTTTTGCATCCGGT
Source organism: Candidatus Glassiibacteriota bacterium (assembly GCA_016934095.1). GTDB lineage: Bacteria > Gemmatimonadota > Glassbacteria > GWA2-58-10 > GWA2-58-10 > JAFGTO01. Next base: position 4,230 of record JAFGTO010000021.1, on the reverse strand, counting down.
TATTCCGCTTTGTGGTAAGTCTGGTCCGGTCATGCCGGGAAGGGATGCTCGACAAGGCTGCTCAGACTGGATTGAAGCTAACAGGTAACCGTCTGAAATCAAGCCTTTCATTTTTCCCGGCAGGCGAAAACCGGTTGACAGGCGTATTGCCGATGGACTATACTTAAGGTGAGTTCTGCCAGGGTTTTTTCCAACCGGGGGCCGGGTATGGCCCTTTTTTTTACGGTAAGGGCGAGATGGATTTCAAGGGCAAGCTGGTGCTGGCGCCCCTGGCCGGGGTGGCTGATTCGGTTTTCCGGGGCATCTGCCGCAGCCTGGGTGCGGATATCACCTGGTCGGAGATGGCTAGTGCGGAAGGTCTGGTGCGCGACTGGTCCCGCAATGCCGGGCTGATCGGGTTTACCGCTGAGGAGAGGCCGTACGGGATCCAGCTTTTCGGCAGCGACCCGGAGACCATGGCCGCTGCGGCCCGCCTGGCGGCCAGTCTGGGCCCGGACTTTATCGATCTCAATTTCGGCTGCCCGGTGCCCAAGGTGGTAAGGCGGAACAGCGGGGTGGCCCTGATGCGCGACCCCGGGCTGGTCGGCAGGATCGCCGCTGTGGTGGTGGCGACAGCCTGCGACCTCCCGGTAACCGCCAAGATCCGCAGCGGCTGGGATGACAGCCATCTCAATTACCTCGAGGTCGCCGATGAGCTTTTCCGCGCCGGGATTAGCGCCGTCACCCTTCACCCGCGGACCCGTGCGCAGGGTTTCTCCGGGGCCAGCGACTGGTCGCAGATCGCCCGGCTGAAAAGCCTCAGTCCGGTGCCTGTAATCGGCAGCGGAGATGTCTGTGAGCCGCAGGATGCCCTGGCCATGTTCGAGGCTACGGGATGCGATGCGGTGATGGTGGGCAGGGGGGCGCTGGGCAACCCGTGGTTTTTTGCCAGGGCGCGGGCCCTGGTGGATGGCCTGCCCGACCCGGGACCTCCCGCTGTGGAGGAGCGCTTCAGCCTGGCGGCCGAACATGCCAGGATGACTGCCGGGCTGCGCGGTGAGGCCCGGGGTGTGGTGGCCATGCGCAAACACCTCGGCTGGTACGCCAGGGGACTGCCCGGGGCCCCGGCCCTGCGGCGCGAGCTTTTCTCGTGCACGAGCTTAGCGGAAGTGGACCGTCTCTTACAAGACTATCAAAGAGGTTATCAATGCACCCGGACCGGATAAGGGAGATTATCGAGCGGGTCAGCTCCGGAGAGGTTTCCGTGGACCAGGCGCTGGAGGCCTTGAAAAGCCTGCCTTTCGAGGACATGGGCTTCGCAGTGGTGGACCACCACCGCCAGCTGCGCTCCGGGTTCCCGGAGGTCATTTACTGCGAGGGCAAGACCCCGGAGCAGGTGGTAGCCATTGCCAGGCGCATCCTGGAGGCGGGCAGCGACCTGCTGGCCACCCGGGCCGGAGAGCAGGTATCCCGGGCCCTGGAAAAAGTGTTCCCGGAGGCTGTCTTTCACCAGCAGGCCCGGATCGTCTCGGTGAAGAGGGGCGGGAGAAGCCCGGAGATGCGCGGGCCGGTGGCGGTGGTCTGCGCCGGCACCAGCGACATCCCGGTGGCCGAGGAAGCTGCGGTTACCGCCGAACTCCTGGGTAACACCGTGGTGCGTATCTTCGATGTAGGGGTGGCAGGCCTGCACCGCCTGCTGGCGCGCCACCGGGACCTGGCAGGTGCCGCGGTGATCATCGTGGTAGCCGGGATGGAGGGGGCCCTGGCCTCGGTGGTCGGCGGCCTGGTCGACTGCCCGGTGATCGCGGTGCCCACCAGCGTAGGCTACGGGGCGAGCTTCAACGGGCTGGCCGCCCTGCTGGCCATGCTCAATTCCTGCGCCTCGGGTGTAACCGTGGTAAATATCGACAACGGTTTCGGGGCCGGCTACGCCGCCTCGGTGATCAACCGGGTCAGGTAGGCCCGCGGCCGCTGCCGCCTGGGGAGCGCCCGACGGAAAAGAAACCGGTGCCATCATACAGCAATTCAACCGCAGGAACCCTACCCGGTTCTTCATCTTTTATAATTCTTTGTGCCAGCTTCATGCCAGTCCTGTTTCCTGCCACCAAGGGCTGGCAGCCGCAGCTTTCCGACTGTACAAGCAGGCGGAATGTTATTATCTTCAAATCGAGATAGAAAGCTCCAACGGGTTTTATTGGGTTGACCGGGTAATCTCCTTAAACGGCCTATTGAGACCATGAAAAAGAGATACATACGCGACCAGATCAAGTTGGGCTTCGTGGAAAAGCTGACCGCTGAGGCCGAGAGGCTGGACTGGGGCCGCAGGCTAGTCGAGGAGATCAGGCGGCGTAATTACGAAGGCCTGAGCAAGGTCTCGCTGGAATACGGGATCGGGCTGGCGGCGCTGTACCAGGTCCTGGAAACCAAGGCCCAGGAGTTCCTCAAAGGCGACCAGATGCCGAAGAGCTGCGAGATCGGCGTGCTCGAGCTGATGCTCTCCGCGCGTGCGGATGAGCTGCACCTGGTCAGCCTTTCCGGGTACAGCGGCCTGGGCGAGTCCGAGCTGCTCGAGCTGTATTTCCTGATCTGCGGCCTGCAGCCCGGTGAATCCGGGATCAAGCGCCTGGATGAGCTGATAGACGCCCACGAGCTGGGCCGCCTGCGGGATTATATCTGGGACCAGGGCCTGCACAAGTTTTTCAATGCACGTTACCGCTCGCTGAAAGGGATCCCGGAAAACGAGCTCAGCGTAAAACAGATCGCCGAAGCCTTGAGCCTGACCGCTGTTCTCGATGAGGCGATGGCTGTCAAGCGCTATGTGGAAAAGGAGATGGGGGGCCGGACCAAGGCCGGGGACATGAAAGAAGAGCTTTACCATGAACAGACTTTTAAAAACAGCGCCTTCGAAAAGCTGAGGAACATCTACGGGATGTTCGATAATTATCCCTGCAGTTTCAGCCAGCTGAGAGAGGCCATGCTGGACCTCCACATGGACCAGGAGGTCGAACGGATAGAAGCTGATGGACTTTCGGTGCTGAAAGACTACATCCGCTCCAAGGCGGTGATCGGGGCCCGTGAGATAGCTGCCAAATACGAATTTATTTTTCCCGCGGTGAGCGGGGATGACCAGGACAGCGCGCGGAGGGCTATCAGCGGCAGCTTTTTCGACCAGGCGCTGAAAAGCAAGAAAGGCAGGGTGTTCCTGCGCAGGGAGGCCCTTTACAATCTGCGTTCCGCCATACGCGGCGCCGAGTGCTGGCGTTTTCCATCCGGCCACCTGCTGTGTGTGATCAGCACCGAGGACCAGGGAAAGCATTTCCTTTTCAGCTACTGCCCTTCCCGCCAGGAACAGGACGCGTTCATCCTGAAGTGCTTGGCCTGTTTCTACCGGCATGAATCATATCAGGCTGCGGTAATCAGCCTGGTCAGGGACTACATCGCGGCCATGTCGGGTAATATCCGGCTGGCCAACGCGATCAAGAAAATCATGATCGCCTTGCCGCTGGCCCTGGGGCTGGGGCTGATGATCGGACTGCTTTACTCGGTTGTCATCGGGGGTGCTTTCGAGTCGATGGTAATCGGGTCGGGGATCGTGCTGATCGGGGTCGTTATCGCCGGCAAGAACGGGTATGACGAGGAAATCACCCCTGCCAGCCACGAGAGAATACCCGATTATGTCAACCGGCAGCAGGGCAGGGTGGTCATGGGTTCGCTGCAATTGGATACCACGCCGGAAAAAAAGAAAAAGAAATGATCATTCCGCTCGCCCGGGCCGGGTCCTGTCGGCCCCGGGCGCAGAAAACCACCGGGATCGCTTGAGTCCGGAGGAAAGATATGGATGGGCTGACCCAGTACCTGGATTACGTCAAGCAGTGCCTGGAAAAAGTGGTGGCGCAGGAGCGGGCGTCCCTGGATGAGGCCGCCCAGGCCATGCTCGTGAGGTTCCGCAGCGGCAGGGTGGTGCATATCTACGGCCCGGGAGTGCACAGCCATATTGCGGCCGAGGATGCTTTCTGCCGCAAGGGGGGGCTGATCCCGGTCAATGCCCTGCTGGAGGATGGTACCGGGGCGGCGGATGGCATGCGCCAGGCCCACGTCCGCGAGGGCCGGCCCGAGGTGGCTGACTCCTGCCTGGAGAAGTACAGCATCGGCCGGGGCGACCTGCTGATCGTGGCCAACGCCTATGGGTTCAACGCGGTGTGCGTGCAGGCGGCCCTGCGGGCCCGGGAGCTCGGGGCCGAGGTGGTGGCT
>JAFGTO010000192.1 GCA_016934095.1 Candidatus Glassiibacteriota bacterium | reverse complement strand
TTTACAGTGCGGAATTACTCAGATACACAGACATGATAGAAAATTTGGGAAAAAGGATAGGGGGTGCAGGGGAAAGGAGAAAACCTTTTTTAAAAGGTTTTCTCCTTTCCCCTGCAATTTATTTTAAAAGGAAAAAACTTTTGACAATCGCTCTAAAAACATGGGAGCACTTTTACACGGTGGGTTATGAGAGTAAAATGCTCTCGTAAGATAAATTGCAGGAGCACGCAGGGGCTTGGGTATATTGCGGAGCACGGGACGATGGGGCAGGCTATTCCGATCGGGTCGTCTCGTAGACTTTGCCCTCGACAAAAACCTTCAGCAGTTCGCCATCCAGCTTGCCTTCCTTGACTTCCCAGTTCAGGATGTCCAGGGCTCTTTCCGGGGGAAGCGCCGGTTTATAAGGGCGGTCCTGGGCGGCCAGGGCGTCATAAATATCGGAAATAGTCATCATGCGGGTCTGGATGGCGATTTTCTTGGAGGCCAGCCTGAGAGGATAGCCGGTACCGTCAAGCTTCTCGTGGTGGCCATAAGCGATCTGAGGAATATTGTTCAGGTCGGAAGTCCAAGGTATCTTGTTCAAGAAATTGAAGGAGTGGGTAACGTGGGATTCGATCTCGCGGCGCTCTTCCGCAGAGAGTGAACCCCTTGGGATGGTCAGCAGTTTGTATTCATCCTCCTCGAGCAACTGGAACTTACCCAGGTCTGCATCTTCGATGATAACCTGGGCGAGCTCCTCCAGCCTCTTGGAGCTTTCCTCTACCAGCACAGAAGGCTCATTGGCGGTCACCACCAGCTGCAAGTACTCGTCGAGGGTCGCCAGGCGCTGCTCCAGCTCCCGGTCGGCGTTCTCGAACTTGTCGAGATACTCGCGGCGACCTTCGGCCAGCAGTTTTTCGACTTTGATGCGGTTGGCTTCCTTGAGGATGATCTGGCGAACCACATCGAAGCGCTGTTTGATCAGCAGCAGGTGCTCGGGGTAGAGTTTTTTGGCCTTGAGCAGTACGTTTTCCCTTACTCCGACCTTGCCGAAATCATGCAGCAGGCCGGCGTAGCGGATTTCTTTGAGCTGGTTCTGGCTGAAACGGACATCTTTGTAGGGTCCGCTGGAGAGGCGGTCGACCAGCTTGGCGGTCTCCATGGTCAGGGTGGCTACCCGCTCGCTGTGTCCGCAGGTGGTCGGGTCTCGGGATTCGATGGCGAACACCGAGGCCTGGACAAAACCCTCGAAAAGGTTTTCGATGTCGCGGTAGAGCTTGTAGTTCTCGAGGGCTACGGCAGCCTGCGAGGCCAGGGCGCCGATCAGGTCCCGCGAGCGCTCATCGAAAGGAATGACCTCGTTTTCCGCGATTCCCGGGGAGGAAAGTATCAGCTCGGGCGATGGCTTGCGGTTAATCAACTGGATCACCCCGGTTATCTCGTCCTTCTGGTTGCGCATGGCCACAGCGAGCATGCTCTTGGTGCGGTAGTTATTGTTTTCATCGAACGAGCGGTTAATCGAAAAAGCGTATTGTTTCGGGACGTGGTAACAGTCATCGAGGATAAGCGACTCGCCGGTGAGGGCCACGTAGCCGGCAATGCTGTCCGGCCCGATGGGTATGGTGAATTCCTTGAAGTCTATTTTCAGCGAGTGGCCGAGGGTGTTGCGGAAGCGCAGGACTTGCTGGCCGTCTTCGTTCCGATCGATAATATAGATGCTGCCGGCATCGGCGATGGTAACGTTGCAGGCTTCCGTCAGGATCTTGATCAGCAGGCGGTCGATATCATGCTCGCTGGAAAGCGAGATACCTATCTCGATCAGCTTTTGGAGGTCCTGCTGACCACTGCCCAGAAGACTGCGCAGCCGCTCGATTTCCCTGCGCAGGGTGGAGTTGCGGTAAGCCTCGCGCAGGGCGATCAGCAGTTGTTTTTCGGAGAATTCGGCCGAGAGGAGAGTATTGACCTCGTAAGGCTCCTCCGGGCCGTAGTCGCCGTCATCGATCAAGAGCAGCGGAATATGGTAGTGGGAAGCTACGATGAATTCGCGGACCTGGCGGCCGAACCGCTTCCACCCGTCCGAGTCGACCAGGAAGATAACCGGCTCGGGCAAGGTCCCTCTTGCCTCGGTGTCGGCCAGGTCGCGGAGATGAAAACCGGTTTCGTCCAGCTTGGCGGCTACCTGGGTCAAGCGGTTTTTTACGGCAAAACAGATGGTTCCATAGCAGGAAACAGTTTGCTCCGTCGTGTCCTGCCGTTCGTTAAAATCGGCTTGAACAGTCATTTTACCTGCCTCAGCTCGAATTACAAGTGCCCGCCGTTTTACTTGACCGGTTTCCCCAATTAGTCTAATTTATGTAATCTTCCGGTCATTTTCAACAATTAACTGTCATTTTTGGGCACGGCTCACTCGACCGGATTTGTGGCGGTGTTCAGGGACCGGGAGCCATGAAAGCCTCAGCGAGACAATTACGCACCGGGAAACCCGCGGCGGACAAGGCCAGGCTGCTCGCTCTGGACCTGCTGGGCCAATGGAATAATACCGGGCTGGACCGGGAAGAGCTGCTGAATGCCTGCCTGCCCAGGGACCGGGCGCTGGTAAAGAACCTGGTTTCCGGCACCCTGCGTATGCGGGGGCTGATCGATTATTACCTCGATCATTTCCTGAAGACCGGTAAAGGCGCGCTGCCCGGGCGAGTGCTGGACATCCTGCGGCTGGCGGTATTCCAGCTCAGGTTCTGCGACCGGATTCCGGATTATGCGGTGGTCAATGAGGCGGTCGAGCTGGCCAGGCCCCTTTACCTTGGCAGATATGTCCCACTGGTCAATGCGGTCCTGCGCGGGTTCCTGCGGGAGGGCGGCAAAATAGCCCTGCCCCGGCGGGAGGACTATCCGGCGCATTTCCTGGCTGTCAAGCACTCTCACCCCCGCTGGCTGGTCGGCCGCTACCTGAAGCGCTTCGGGTTCGAGGGTACCGAGTCCCTGCTGAAGGCCAACAACGTGCAGGCGCCCCTGACAGTCCGGGTCCGCTCCCCTGAGACTGTCCGGGCTTTCCGGGAGGCAGGGCTGGAAACCCGCAAGGGTGCCTGGGCGCCGGAAGCACTGGCGGTCGGTCGGCGGCTGGTGCCCTCGAGGCTCCCCGGGTACGGGCAGGGACTGTTCTACGTGCAGGATGAGGCCCAGATGCTGGTCGGTCGCCTGGCGGCGCCGCAGCCGGGAGCGACGGTTGCCGACCTTTGTGCGGCACCGGGAGGAAAAGCGACACACCTGGCCGAGCTCGCCGGGCCGGATGCCCTGGTAGTGGCCGCGGATACAGGTGCCGGAGGGCTGGAGAAATTGCGGGAAAACCTCGACCGGCTGAGGCTGAGCTGCGTGCGCCTGGTGGCGGCGGATGCCCGGCGGCCCGCTGTCAGACGGGCGGACACGGTGCTCTGCGATGTGCCCTGCTCGGGCAGCGGGGTCCTGCGCAGAAAGCCGGAGCTGCGCTGGCGTATCCAGCCGCAAAGCCTGAAGAGATTCACCAGGCTGCAGCGAGAGATTATCTCGGCGGCGTGCCGCTGTGTGGCGCCCGGGGGAGTGCTGGTCTACAGCACCTGTTCCCTGGAGCCGGAAGAAAATTCCCAGGTGATCGATTGGTTCCTGGCTTCCACAGCGGATTTCGTGCTCGAACACGCGCAAAAATATCTGGGCCAGGCGCCGGTCTCGGAGCGGGGCTTCCTGGAGACTTTCCCGCATCTTCACGGGACGGATGGAGTGTTTGCAGCCCGCTTGCGGCGCAAAGAGGGTGCCCGGGCCGGGAAGTGAACCTGCGCTGCGGGCGGGAACATTGAGTTGAACAACGGATTCCAAGGGTTTCAGATGGGCGACAGGCTGAAAAACATCTTGCTTTATCTTTTAACCGCGGCGGCTTCGTTTTTTTTCGGCCTCTTCGTGCTGGACCAGGTCATCCTGCCCCAGTTGGCCGGGGGAAAAATCCTGGTCGAGGTCCCCGCCCTGGAGGAAATTCCCCTGTCCCAGGCACGGAAACTCTGTCAGGAAGCCGGTCTGCTGCTGAGTGTCCGGGGAGAGACCTACAATGATGAAGTGCCGGCGGAGAATATTCTGAAACAGGAACCCGACCCGGGGATCGTGGTTAAACAGGGACGTAATGTGTACGTGCTGGTGAGTCTCGGCCCCGAGATAGTCAGAGTGCCGCGGGTAGAAGGGCTCACCTTGCGGCAGGCGAAGATTTTGATCGAGCGCAGCCGGCTTGTCCTGGGGGAGGTGAAACGCCAGGGCGACCCGGCGGTAGGCCGGGACCGGGTGCTCGAGGTAGAGCCGAAAGGCGGCACGGCCCTGCCCAAGGGCACCGAGCTGAGGCTGGTCGTCTCGGACGGGGTCCCCAAGGTCGAGGTCCCTGCGGTGATCGACAATACCCTGGAACAGGCCCGGGAGATAATCGAGCGCGCCGGGCTCAGGCTGGGCGCAGCCACCTACAAGTATAACCGGTATATTCCCGAGGGGAGGGTACTGGACCAGAGTCCGCTGGAAAGGGCGATGGTGGATGTGGGGACCGAGGTCAACCTGGTGCTCTCGACCAACGTTCGCTGAGCTGCAAAAAGGGAAGATCTCTGTTTTGGCTGGAAAAGATTGATTTTTATGTAAATGATTATTAAATTTTATGTTTCTTGATTTCAGGGCCGGCGCTGTGGATCCTCTTACTCGCTGCAGCCACGGCCCCTGAACCACGGACAATCGAATACCCCGGCGGAACAGTACATGTTCGAAGAGCTTACAGAGAAGCTGGAAGGCGTTATCAGGCGGCTCGGCGGAAGGGCGGTGCTCAACGAGACCTCCATCCGGGAGAGCCTGCGCGAGATCAGGCGGGTGCTGCTCGAAGCCGATGTCAATTACAGGCTGGTGCAGGACTTCCTGAAAAGAGTCGAGGAACAGGCGCAGGGCAGGGAAGTGATCAAGAGCGTCAGCCCGGGCCAGATGATGGTCAAGATCGTCTACGATGAGCTGGTGAGTATGCTGGGCGGTTCATCGAAACCCCTCGCCGCAGCTTCCCGGCCGCCGACAGTGATCATGCTGGTCGGCCTCCAGGGCTCGGGTAAGACCACCACCGCCGGTAAAATGGCCCTGTGGCTGAAAAACCAGGGCGGCAGTCCCTTGATGATAGCCGCCGACATCTACCGCCCGGCTGCGGTCGAGCAGCTCCAAACCCTGGGGCGCGACCTCGATGTCCCGGTTCATGCGCCGTCCCCGGGGGACAGGCAAGTGGAGTCGATAATCACCGGCGGCCTGGCCAGGGCGAACGAGCTGGGTGCCGACACGGTGCTGATCGATACAGCCGGCCGGCTGCATATCGACCGCCGGATGATGGATGAGCTGGTGGCGGTAAAAAACCTTGCCGGGCCGCACGAGGTGCTACTGGTGGTGGATGGCATGACCGGGCAGGATGCTGTCTCTATCGCCCAAAGCTTTCACCGGGACCTGGAGCTGAGCGGCCTGGTGCTGACCAAGCTGGATGGCGATGCCCGCGGGGGGGCCGCGCTGTCTATTTACGGCGTTACCCGGGTACCGATCAAGCTGATCGGTGTCGGAGAAAAACTCGACGCCCTCGAGGTCTTTCATCCCGACCGGATGGCCTCGCGGCTGCTGCAGATGGGGGATGTGGTCACCCTGGTCGAGCGCGCAGGGGAGCGTATGGACCAGGAAGCGGCCGAAGCTCTCGAAAAGAAAGTGCTCAAGCACCGGGACATGGACCTGGAGGACTTCCTCTCGACCCTGCGCCAGCTGCAAAAGCTTGGCCCGCTGGAAAGCCTGCTGCGGATGATCCCGGGAGTAAACAGCAAGATGCTCAAAGCGGTTAAAATCGACCAGAACCGCTTCAAAAAAGTCGAGGCGATTATCCTTTCGATGACACCGGAAGAGCGCACCAGGCCCGGGGTTCTCAACGCCAGCCGCAGGAGGCGGGTGGCCGGGGGGGCCGGGGTCGCCGTCCAGGAAGTCAACCAACTGGTCAAGCAGTTCGACCAGATGCGTAAAATGATGAAGAAAATGGGGCTTTTTTCGGGCGGACAATCCGCAGCCATGATGCGCGGAGGCCTGCCCCCTTTCTAAGCTGAATAATAATCTGGTTATAATTAATTCCCTAAAGTTAAATTGGAGGACATTCTATGGCGGTGCAAATCAGACTGCGCCGGATGGGTAAAAAGAAAAGCCCGCATTATCGTTTGGCGGTAATGGACTCGCGTTTCAAGCGGGACGGCAGGTTTGTCGAGTTTGTCGGCTACTACAACCCCACCACGGAGCCTTATACCCTGAAAGTCAAAGAGGATAGGATTGTCGAGTGGCTAGGCGCCGGTGCTTCGCTTTCCGCCACCGTGGAGAGCCTGTTGCGCCGGGAAGGAGTCATGCGCCGGTGGCACGAGCAGAAAACCGGACAAACAGTAGTGCCCATCCCCAGGAAACCGACCCCTGCGGAGACTTCCAAAAAAGCTGCCAGGAAAGCCGAAAAAGCCAAGGCCGAGGAGGTAAAAGCCGAGGCGCCCAAGGCTGAAAAACCCAAAGCAGAAGTACCAAAGGCAGCGGAGCCTAAAGTAGAGGAGCCCAAAGCCGAAGAGCCGAAAGCCGAGGAGCCCAAGGCAGCGGAACCCAAAGCCGAGGAGCCCAAGGCAGAGGAGCCCAAAGCCGAAGAACCCAAAGCCGAGGAGCCCAAGGCAGAGGATCCCAAAGCCGAAGAGCCCAAGGCAGAGGAGCCCAAAGCCGAAGAACCCAAGGCAGAGGAGCCCAAAGCCGAGGAGCCCAAGGCAGAGGATCCCAAAGCCGAAGAACCCAAGGCAGCGGAGCCCAAAGCCGAAGAACCCAAGGCTGAGGAGCCCAAAGCCGAAGAGCCCAAGGCTGAAAAACCTGAGCCGGAAGCTGAGGCAGAGGCCGGGGAAGCCGCGACCGCCAGGAAAAAACCGGCCAAAGCCGAAAAGAAGCCGAAGGCCGGCAAGGCTGAAGAAAAACCCGGAAAACAGGATCAATCTCCGGCGGAAGAAGAGAAAAACTAGCGGCTTTACACCATGAAAAGGCTTTTCTTACAGGTCGGCGTAATAATCAAGCCGCACGGGATTCGGGGCGAGGTGGGAGTGAAAAGCCTTACCGAGCGACCTGACTTACGTTTCCGGCCTGAAGAGAAGCTCTGGCTCGGGCCTGACGAGGATCACCTGGAGCAGGTTTCTGTTCGCTCGGCGAGGACTCATAAACAGGGCTACCTGGTCCACCTCGACTCGTACGACGACCGCAATGCAGTCGAGGGCATACGCGGCTGGAAGCTGTTCATCCCCATTGAGCAGGCGGCCGAGCCGGGCGAAGGCAGGTTCTATCACCATCAGTTGATCGGTTTGTCCGTGCTGGATGAGGATGGGACAGTCGTGGGCCGGGTAAGCCGGGTGGTAGAGAACCCTGGCCAAGATCTTCTCGAGGTCGGCCTGGCCGGCCGGGATGAGAAAAAGGCCCTGGTCCCCCTGGTCGGGGAGATAGTCCGGGAAGTGGACCCGGAGGCAGGCACCCTGACCGTTCGTCTGCCTCAGGGACTGCTCGACATCTGAAGATCATGCTGCAGATAGATATAATCACCATATTCCCGGAATATTTCCACCGGCTGCTGGAAATAGGGGTCCTGGCCCGGGCCGGGGAAGAAGGGCTGGCTGCTTACCGGGCTGTCAACCTCCGGGATTTTACCCGGGACAGGCACCGGACAGTGGATGACTACCCGTTCGGAGGCGGCGCCGGCATGGTGCTCAAGCCGGAGCCGGTCTTCGAGTCGGTGGAATGGTGCCGCCGGACCGTGCAGCCGGAAGTAGCTGATGAGTCGGCCAGGGTCGTTCTGCTCTC
>JAFGTO010000191.1 GCA_016934095.1 Candidatus Glassiibacteriota bacterium | reverse complement strand
CTATCCTATATATTTTGAAAATTTCTGCCCCGTCTGAAAAATCTATTTGTCTACGACGGCTAATATTTATTCTTCAACACGCTTTTAGGGGGCGGGAAACTTACTTTCAGGCGGGGATCCAGATGCTCTTAGCCGGGACTACCTCGACCTCGCCGCCGAGGTGCAGGGCGGTGGGAGACTTGGTGTAAAAAACCAGCCCCTTGTAGCCTGTACTGGTACGATGTTTTGAAGAACCCGCCCTTGGCCGCGACCACCAGCGGGCTCTGGGCTTTGGCCAGTATCTTGTTGAACTCCTCCGGGTCGACCGTTACGATCGCCCCGGACGCCTTGATCGCCTCGGCAATCGCATGTGCGGCGCCGCTGGCGGCTCCTGCTGCTGCATAACTCATATCCGCCACCTCCTTTAATCGACCGGGCCGCAACGCCGGGTCAGGTCAGCCTGCCCCTTCTCCTGTCCACCAGGAAGATGACCGCTGCCAGGGCGACTATCAGGGCCGGCACCACCAGCAAGGGGTCGTACGACCCGAAAATACTGCCGAAAACAGCCGCCGTGCCTGCCGTGATTGCGGATACGCCTGCCAGCAACAAAGACACCGCGACCGTGCCGGCAGTGAAGGCAAAGACCACCAGCAGTATCAACCCCACGAAAACGAGGACCGAGAAAACTATCAGCATTGCCAGTATCGTGCCCATTTTACCCCCGAATCCATAGTAACCTGCCCGGCTTGCTCGTGCAGGCGGTGGATAAGCTGCAGCAAGCGGCTCAGTAATTTTCCAGGTCCTTCTTCTCCCCATCCCCGGAGGCCTCGCTTCCCGGCTCCCCGGGCTTGGGCCCCCATTTTTCCTCCTCGGAGATTTTTTCATCCGGATCCAGTCCGGAAGGTTTTTCATCCGGCTCCGGACCGGGCGGCTCCAGCGGCCCGGCTTCAGTATCCCTGTCAGCGGGGAATTCCCTGGCGGCCCGGGCATATTGCTGGTCCCCGGCCGGCGGCGGGGCCTGAGGGCCTGCCTGCTGCCCGGGGTAGCTGTCCACCGGCGGGGCCGAGTTGCGATAGCGCTCGGGCGGAGTCTCCACCGCCGGGGAGCGCTGCGGCCCGGCCGCATCCAGCGGCGACGGCATCAGCACCCAGAGTATCAGGTAAAGCCAGAGGCCGAACAGGTAAAACAGGCAGGTCACCACGAAGAACACCCTCAGCGGCAAAATGAGCATCGGGTTACCGAACTGGGCCGCCAGCCCGGTGCAGACCCCGGCAACCTTCTTGCCTTCATTGACCCTGTGCCAGTATCCCGGAGTCTGCAGGAAATCCAGGCTCGGCCCCTTCCTGACCAGCGTGCTGCCGCAATAGCGGCACTTGATTGCCTCGGCCCGGATCTCTTCCGCACAGTACGGGCATTTTTTCATCTCACCGGTTTCCATTGTATCACCTCTCCTGTATGGTTAACGATAACGTTCTAAGAATCCGAATCAAAGCTGAAACCGTTCCCGGTCAGCGGATATGCTCCTTGTTTTCTCTCATCTACCGCCCCCTTTAGAACCGGTAGCCGATATTGACGTGGGAAAGCAGGTCTTTGTGCTCGCTCCCCCACATTACGGTGTACTCCATCGGGCCCACGGGGCTCAGCCAGCCATAAGTCAGTCCCAGGCCGGTGAGGATACCCTGCCTGTCGAACAGGTCGTTGAAATCAAGCGCCGTTTCCCCCGTGTTTCCCCGCAGTATCAGGAACTGGTTTTTGCGGAACTCTACCTGGACACCGGTCTGCAGGACCAGGGCACAGGACCCCAGGCGCTCCATGAATTTCAGCCCCATGAAGGGGAAAGCCCTGTTGAGGTAAGGGTAAGCCCCGCCGAGAAAATAGAAATGGTCGGATGGCATCTGGTCCGTGGTGGAAAAGCCGCCGTAAAAACTTCCCAGGATCGAGACTCTCCTGCTCACGGGCACGGCCCCATCGCAGGTGAGGGTGTATTTCTGGAACGCTTCGTGGCTCCTCACCTCGGCCGAGCCCAGCAGGTCGGTAACCAGGATGGCTTCTGCATACAGGCTGACACCGCGGGTCTGGTAGACCGCCCTGTTCAGCGTATCGAACCTGAGGTATGCCAGGAAGCTCAGCAGGCTGTATTGGCCGCCCTCCCAGCCTTCCGGGGCAATTACGATGTCGAGCGAGGAATAGTGGTACCTTGCCCCGGCCCCCAGCGCGACCGAGTTCGAGAAAATCGTCTCCAGCAGCAGGCTGGTCTCGAACGAGGAATAGTCGAAGTTGGCCTCCACTCCGCCGCTTTCCCGGTAAGTCAGGACATCCAGGGCATTGTAGAGCATCTCCACCCTCAAACCCACGCCCGGTTTCCAGGCGGTATGCACGAAATACGAACCCTCGATGACCGGGTTATCGCTCAGCCTGGTGGAAAGCGACAGTTTCGAGCCCTGGGCCAGCAGGTTGCGAAAGGTGGTGTTCAGCAGGATGGCCGCTTTGAGGTTGCTGTCATAGTTGAAACCGAAGCGGAACTGGTTCGCGGTCTGCTCGATCACCCGCAAGACCAGTCTCGTGCCTTGGGGGGACGGTTCCACCCTGTAGGTGATCCTCTCGAAGAAGTGGGTGCCGTACGCCCGGTCTATGGCCTGCTCCAGCTCATCGGCAGTAACCACCGAGGGCACTTTAAGCTGCAGGTTGCCCAGCAGCAGGCGCCTCGAGACTTTCTGCAGGCCCTCGATTTCCAGCTCGGCCAGGTAAAAACTGCTTACCGGTTTCAAGGGTTTCGGGCTGTCTGTTTTTTCGGGATATTTTTTCAGGGAATCCGCCAGGGCTTGCAGCTCCGGCAGCATACGGCGGGCGTAGCGCTCTCCTTTGGTTATCAGCGAATCTCCGGAATTGAAGCTCGTGCTAGAATATCCTGTCAGGTCCGGCTTGATCAGGATATCACAGAGTTTCTGCTGTTCCTCTGTCGAAGCCGCCCCCCGGAAGTTGACCGATTGTTCCAGTACTTTTACCAATGAGCCAAGCTCTTTTTTCGAGTAGAGCGGGGTACCTACATCCACTCCGATCACGATATCGGCGCCCATTTTCCTGACATCGGAAGCCGGGAGGTTCCGCACCAGGCCGCCGTCCACCAAGAGGCGCCCATCGATCTGTACCGGCGTAAAGACAGATGGTATCGACATGCTGGCGCGCAGGGCATCCGGCAAAAAACCCTTGTCCAGCACCACGGCACCACCTGTTTCCAGGTCGGTAGCAATGCAGAGGAACGGTATGGGAAACGCCCTGAAATCATCCGCATGGTGCACCTGTAGGGTCAAGCGGGACAAGAGGATGGATATTTTCTGCCCGGCCACCAGGCCGCCGGGCAGCTCGATCTTTCCTTTGCGGATAGGCAGCGCCCCCACGTACCTGCCCTCCTCTTTTTTCTCGATGATCGACATGCTCGTCCTGGGGATCTTGTCGGTCAGCAGCTCGTTCCAGTCCTGCCCCAGGGCGATTTCCTCGATCCTTGCCGCATCATACCCGATCGCATACAAACCTCCGATGATACCGCCCATACTGGTCCCGGCAATGTAGTCCACCTCGATACCGGCTTCTTCCAGTACTTTCAGGACACCGATATGAGCCAGGCCTCTCGCACCCCCTCCGCTCAATACCAGGCCGATTTTCGGTCTCCTCGGAAAAGACTCCCCTGCCGCGAGAATTTTCTCCGCGCACCCTATAACCATTAAAGCCATGACACCCAGGGCTATTTTTCTCTTTCTTCTCATCAGTGCACCCGGCAAGCGCCTGCCGGCCGCATCCGGGCCGGCAGGCGGCAGAGTTTGTATCCGTAAGGCTGGAAAACCTCGTCGTCAAAGCTCCTGGGCCACCGCTTCCCGCGAGGCGAATACCTTGAAAAAGACCACCATCAGCGAGCCGGCCAGCAGGCTCACCCCTGCCGTGCCGAGCGCTATCAGCGAGTGGCGCAGGTAAACCAGCAGGTTGGCGGGTAGGGTGAAACTGAGAATAGTGCCCACGGTGGCGATATAAAACAGGTTAAGGCAAAGCACCAGGGAAAGACCCGCCAGGACCAGTATCGGCCCGGCCTGCCTCGAGTCCGCGGCAGCCACCCGTCGCAGCTCCTCGTGCATCAGGCACTTGGTCCGCTGCAAAAGGTCCGGGGCGGGGTCCTCGACCCGGTATTGGCCCAGCAGCTCGCGTATTTTCTGCTCATCCATAGTCTGCATTTTATCCCTCCCGGTTACATGGCTGGGGAACCGGTCTGAAAAGATTCCATTTTTTCACGGAGCATGTTTGTGGCACGGTGGAGACGGCTTTTAACCGTGCCTACCGGCACGCCTATCACTGCAGCGATCTCCTGCTCGCTCTTGTCATGGTAGTAGCGCAGCACAAGTACCTCCCTCATCTTGACCGGCAGGCTCGCCAGGAACTTGCGCACCCGGCCGGCTATTAATATCCTGTCCGCATCCATCTCCGGCTCGACCGGGAATTCCCCGGCATCCTCCAGCGAGACAAAGCTCCTGCGGCCCAGACTGCGCATGGCATTGCGGCACTGGTTGAGCGCGATCTGGAACAGCCAGGTGGAAAAACGCGCATCGCCTCGAAAAGAGCCGATATGACGGATCACTCTCACCCAGGTCTCCTGGAAAATGTCCTCGGCGGTCGCCCGGTTCTCCACCATCCGCACTATGAAACTGTAGAGCGGCTTCTGGTAAAGCCGGACCACCTCATCTATCGCTCCGGGATCGCCCTGCTGAAGCCTTACAACAAGTGTAAGCTCTTCCGTCGCACTGATTACTGACGAGTTATCTTGCATTCACCGGATGCCGTGGATTCGAGTATAAATCATTGGTACAAAATGTATTGGACATTCATTCACTGCTGAGATCCAGGCTCCAACAGTTCTGACCATAAAACGGAAGAAATGGTTCATTTTTCCCTGGTCAATAATGCCTCTCCCCCGGCGGGACCGTGGAGAGCCTGGCTCAGGCCGGGCCGGGTCCCCGCTGCCCGGGCAGTGGGCGGCCTGGGCCTCTTTTCAACCGGCTTGCCAGCATCGATGCCGGTCTATATTTTCCAACTAGAAAATTTAACACGTTGCAGTGCGAAAAAACATTTTTTTGTCCCCAGTTTCATTACCGCCCGGCCCAGGGCAAGGAGCCTCAAATGAATAAGATACCCTGTCTTTTTGCCGTACTCTTGCTGAGTGCCGCTTATCCGCCGCAGCTTGCCGCCGGGGAGCTGTTCGAGGTCCCGGCCTCGGTGCAAACCCGCTGGACATCTTTCGAGAACCCCTCCGGGGCCAAGGGGCTGGCCGGCCAGGCCAGCCAGGGCCGCAAAGGCTCGCCATCCCGCAAGATCGCCGCCGGCGAGACAGTTACCCTGGCCCGGTTGAACGGCCCCGGGGTGATCCGGCGCATCTGGCTCACCATCCGTCCCGGCAACCCTGACCACCTGCGCGGTATGCTGATCCGCATGTTCTGGGAAAACCAGGAGGTCCCCTCGGTGGAGGCCCCGCTGCAGGACTTTTTCGGCATCCCTTGCGCCCGCCAGGTGAGTTTCGAGTGCTGTTTTTTCTCCAACCCGGAAGGCCGCTCTTTCAACTGTTTCATCCCCATGCCGTTCAGGACCGGGGCCCTGATAGAAGTGGAAAACCAGTCTCCCGGGGATTGCGACCTGCTGTTCTACGACATCGACTACACTGTCGGCGACGACCTGCCGGATGAGCTCTGTTACTTCCACGCCCGCTACCGCCGCGAAAACCCCACTACCCCGAAAAAAGACTTCAGCATACTGCCCCGTACCCTCGGCAGGGGAAGATACCTGGGCTGCAACGTGGGAGTCAGGGCGATCGGGGACTACAAGTTTTCCTGGTTCGGGGAAGGGGAGATAAAAATTTACCTGGACGGTGACGAAGATTTCCCGACTCTCTGCGGCACCGGTACCGAGGACCTGGTGGGCAGTGCCTGGGGCCTGGGTGCGTTCAGCCACCTCTACCAGGGATGCCTGCTGGCCGGCGGGCCGGTCTGGGGCTTCTACCGCTACCACGTGCCTGACCCAATCTATTTCCACCGTGAAATCAGGGTGGACCTGCAGCAGATCGCCGGGGCCATGGCAGGTGAGATCATCGCCAGGATCAAGCCCGAAAACTACCCCGAGCTGACTGACGGCCACCAGGTTTTCGACCCGGAGCGAGACAAGGAAGGCTGGCATAACTTCGAAGTGCCCCAGGATGTCTGCGCCACCGCCTACTGGTACCAGACCCTACCCTCCCCGGACTGGGGCCCGGTCGAGAGTTTCGACCTGCGGATCAAAGACCTGAACCTGCCCGGGGAGAAATAGCCGCCCGGGAGAAAGTCAGTCGTCGGAGCCGATCCCAGCGCTACGGGCCAGCTCCACGGCGTGCTCTAAATATTCCTTGGGCTGGGGGAT
>JAFGTO010000190.1 GCA_016934095.1 Candidatus Glassiibacteriota bacterium | reverse complement strand
CACCCCGGGGACCTCCACGGGGTACTGGAAAGCCAGGAACATGCCCAGCCTGGAGCGCTCATCCGGCCTGAGCCCGGTGATATCCACCCCCTTGAAGAGGATTTTTCCCCCGGTGATCTCATAAGCCGGGTGTCCGAGCAGGATATTGGCCAGGGTGGACTTGCCGCTGCCGTTGGGACCCATCAGAGCGTGCACCTCTCCCCTGGGCACCTCCAGGGAAACCCCCTTGAGGATTTTCTTTCCCTCCACCTGGGCGTAAAGGTCGTCTATTACTAAAATCGGTTTGCTCATTTTATCTCCCTTTCATATTTCCAGACCGACCAGGATGTCTTCTCCTTCGAGACGGACCGGGTAGCTGGCCAGGTCCCTGTAGGCCGGCAAAGTCAGCGCATGGCCGCTTTTCAGGTCGAAGACCGCGCCGTGGCGGGGGCACTCGATAGTCGTTCCCTCGAGAAAACCCCCGGCCAGGGACGCCTCTTCATGGGTACAGGTTTCATCGACTGCATATATATCTCCCCCGGCCCTGACCAGTAGGATAGCCTTGCCCCCGGCTTCGACCGCCAGCGGAGCGCCTTCGCTTAAAGCGCTTGCTTTAGAGACTCTGAGATACTTCATTCCCGCGCCTCCAGTTTTTCCTCGACCGCACGGGTAAGCGAATCCCTGAGACCTGAGAACTCCACCCTTTCCAGCACCTCGTTGAAGAAGCCGAAAACCAGCAGGCGCTCGGCCTCGCTTCGTTCGATCCCGCGCGACATCAGGTAAAAAAGCTGCTCGTCGCTGACCCTGCCGACCGTGGCCCCGTGGGTGCAGCGCACGTCGTTGGTCTCGATCTCTAGCTGGGGGTTGGTGTCCGCCTTGGCCCCGGGCGAGAGGGTCAGGTTGCGATTGGCCTGGTAGGCATCGGTGCCGCGTGCCTCGTGCCTCACCCGAATAGTACCGTAATAGACCGCCCGGCTGGAGTCGTCCAAGGCCCCCTTGTACAGCAGGTCGGAGCGGGTATCGGGAGCAGCGTGATCCTGCACGGTCCAGTGCTCGAACTTCTGTTGCCGCCTGGAGAAGTACAGCCCCAGCATGATACTCTCGGCTCCCCGGCCGGCCAGCAGGCATTCGGTCCAGGTCCGTGAAAAGTCGCCGCCCAGGGTGGCAGAGAGGGTCTCCAGCCTGGAGCCCTCGGCCAGGCGGGCCTTTACCCGGGCCAGCCCGCGGACTCCCGGCCCCCATTTCTGCCAGTCGATAAAGCCGACCCGGGCTTCCGGGCCGATAAAAAGCTCGGTGACCGGGTTAACCAGGCTGGGCTGTTCCAAAGGTCCGGAGGCGTAGACATCGTTGAAAACCACGCTGGCCCCCTGCCCGACTACCACCAGGTTGCGCAGGGGAACGGCGGCCCCCTGGGCACCGAGCCAGTGCAGCGCGGTCAGCGGAGCTTCCAGGTGCACTCCCGGTGGAACATAGAGGAAAACACCGCCGCGGTGCAGGGCCAGGTTCCAGGAGGTGAAAATATCTTCGGCCCCGACCAGGGCCGCCAGGTGTGTCCTGAGGATTTGCCCGTGCTCTGCGGCCGCGGTTTCGAAATCGGTGAAAACCACACCGGCACGCTCGGCTTCCAGGCTCAGGTTCGCGGAAAACAGGGTCCCGTCAAATGAGACCACTCCTCCGGAGGACCCGGTTGACTGCAGCTCGAACGCTTCCCCGGCCCCGGCCGGAAGCTCTTCGACCGGGGAACCCTCCTGCAGCCCGGGCAGCCGGTAGTGGTCGAGCCTCAGGAGAGACAAGTCGGTATACCGCCAGTACTCATCGCGGGGCTGCGGATAATCGAACCCCTGGTGGCGCTCCCAGGCATGGCGGCGGAGCTCGCCCAGCCAGGCCGGGCCGGCAGCGGCCAGGGCTTCCACTTCGTCGTTTTTCGCAACGGTAGTTATCATAATCAGCCATCCATCGGCCCTGACTTATAAGGCCGGATTCGTTGTTCACTTTGCAAGGCATAAAGCCGGCGAATCAACCCACCGAGCCTTCCATCTGCAGCTCGATGAGTCTGTTAAGCTCGACAGCGTACTCCATGGGCAACTGCTTGGTAATCGGCTCGATAAACCCGCGCACGATCATGGCTGCGGCCTCCTCTTGCGGGATGCCGCGGCTCATCAAATAGAAAAGCTGCTCGTCGCCGATACGCGCCACGGTGGCCTCGTGCCCGATCTCGACTTCCTGCTCGTTGATATTCATATACGGATAGGTATCGGAGCGGGAATGGTCATCGATCAGCAGGGCATCGCAGCGCACGCTGGCCTTGGACCTCACCGCGCCCGGCTCGACTTTCACCAGGCCGCGGTAGGAGGTGCGGCCGCCGTCCTTGGAAATGGACTTGGAGACTATGATCGAGGAAGTCTCGGGCGCCAGGTGGATCATCTTGGCCCCGGTGTCCTGTTGCTGGCCCTCACCGGCCATGGCCAGGGAGAGCACCTCGCCGTGCGCCTTGCGGCCCTGGAGGATCACCGAGGGGTATTTCATGGTTACTTTCGACCCCAGGTTGCCGTCCACCCACTCGACCACCGCGTGTTCCCTGGCCACGGCGCGCTTGGTCACCAGGTTGTAGACATTGGATGACCAGTTCTGGATGGTGGTGTAGCGGATGCGCGCGTGCGGCATGGCTATCAGCTCGACCACAGCCGAATGGAGCGAGTCTGAGGAGTAGACCGGCGCGGTGCAGCCCTCGACATAGTGCACGTAAGAGCCCTCATCGGCGATGATCAGGGTGCGCTCGAACTGCCCCATGTTCTCTGCATTGATCCTGAAATATGCCTGCAGGGGTATGTCGATCCTCACCCCGGGCGGCACGTAGATAAAGGAGCCTCCGGACCAGACTGCCGAGTTGAGGGCGGCCAGCTTGTTGTCGCCCGGCGGGATGACAGTGGCGAAATACTTCTTCACGATCTCCGGGTGGTCGCGCAGCCCGCTGTCCATGTCGCAGAAAATAACTCCCTTGCCGGTGAGCTCCTCCTTGACCTTGTGGTAGACGACCTCGGACTCGTACTGGGCCGACACTCCGGCCAGGTACTTGCGCTCCGCCTCGGGAATGCCCAGGCGGTCGAAAGTGTTCTTGATCGACTCCGGCACGTCATCCCAGGTGCGCCCCAGCTTCTCGGTGGAGCGCATGAAATAGAAGATGTTCTGGAAATCGATCCCTGAAAGGTCGGCTCCCCAGGTAGGCATCGGCTTGGACATGAAACGCTCGTAAGACTTGAGACGGAACGAGCGCATCCACTCCGGCTCGCTCTTGAGCCAGGAAATCTCTTCCACCACCTCACGGCTCAGGCCGCGCCTGGGCTTGAAGACATAGTTCTGCGGGTCATGCCAGCCCCAGCGCTCCTCATAGCCGGCCCGGGAATCTATGGTCAGTACCTGTTCGCCCATCTTTCATCCTTTCTCTTTATCGATGAACCGGTCCCGCAACGAACCAGGACCGATACCTGTTCTCGACCCAACCGCTCAAAACAGAATTAGAGCAGAGATGAGGAAAACCTGTCGATAGACCATCCACTAAAACCCCTAGTGATAACCTCATACCTTAAGCTCCGTATTATCATCTGCTTCATCAGATAACCCCCAGGTTTCCTCACCTCTGCCCTGCCCGACTTTGCAAAGCCGACTCGAAATCTTTTTTTATTTACATGAAATATTTCAGCAGCCAGTCCAGCCTTCCCCGCTTGATAAAATATATTCCCGAAAAACGCATCACTTCCTGTATTTTCTTTCTGTACTCCGGCTTGTAACAATGTGTCTCGCAGCCCTTGCACTTGGGCTTAGGGTGGTACGGGCATTTTTCGAGCCGCTTCCCGGCATAGGCCAGCAGGTCGCTGCACTCGCTGCAAAGCCCGCCACCGTTACCCTGGTGAAGGCTCCGGCAGTAAACCCCGATGAACTTCTCCAGGACTTTATACTCCTGGGCCTTGTCTTTCGCCATCTGCGGCATTGCCTCACGACCCGGACCGGTAAAGACCGCCGGACTCTTATACTGCACTCGGAGCGGCCTCAATCTTGTCGAGCACGTCTCCACGGATCCCGACCCTGAACATAGTTACCAGCAGGCTTTTGCCTGAGCGGTCCACGGCCTGGCGCACGATATGAGCCAGGCCCGAGCAGCAGGGAACTTCCATGATCAGCACTTCCACCGCCCTGATGTCGTTCCGGCTGAAAATGGCGGTGAGCTTCTCCAGATAATGCCCGGCATCATCCAGCTTGGGGCAGCCTATCAGCAGAGTCTTTCCGGCCAGGAAACGGCTGTGGAAACCGGCCAGGGCGAACGGCACGCAGTCGGCGCAGATTAGCACGGTCGCCCCATCGAAGTAAGGCGCCTGGAGCGGGGCCAGGTTAAGCTGTACCGGCCAGTTGCCAAGCCTCGAAGTGATTTCCCTGCCTGGTTCCCCTGCCTTCTCTTCATCATGAGCGGGCCCGGCGGCGAACATTCTGGAAAGGCTGCCCGGGCAGCCGCCGAACCGGGGCCGGCCTGCTGCGGATTTTAACTGTTTTTCACTTT
>JAFGTO010000189.1 GCA_016934095.1 Candidatus Glassiibacteriota bacterium | reverse complement strand
GGATTGTCTCCTGGGCCGCGGATTATTTCGGGTATGACACCGACCGCGTGGTGCTGGAAGGAGGCTCGATGGGGGGCTGCGGCGGCCTGTCCTGGGGGTTGCGCCACCCGGAGCTTTTCAGCGCCGTGATAGCCAGGGTGCCGCTGGTGGGTTATTTCACCGCGGAATGGGGAGGCAGCGAGAAACGGCTGACCACTTTCTGCGGGCCGCTGGACCGCCCTTGCAGCGATGGCGCATCTCTCCGCACCAGGATGGATTCCCGCACGGTGCTGGCCGCGGCCGACAGCCAGGGAACGGACCTGCCCCTGCTGGTGATCTCCAACGGCAGGAGGGACGCCTCCATTCCCTGGAGGCCCAACCCGCGCTACTACAGGACGCTGAACCGCTCCCGCCAGGGGTTTATCGCCGGCTGGGACAACGGGGTGCACTCGGACTGCATGGATGGGGCGCACCCCTGGTTCCTCAAATGGCAGGACCCTGAGTACCTGCTGCGACTAAGCCTGAAAGAAAGCTTCCCTGCGTTCAGCAATTATTCCCTTGACAGTGATCCCGGCGACGGCGACCCGGAGGATGGCGACATTACCGGCTACCTGAATTTCGGCCTGGAATGGAAAGACATCGTTGATGAAGAGGAGCGCTACGCGGCCACCGTGTTTATCGCCGCCGGAGACCCGGTGCTGCCGGCCACCGTGGATGTTACCCTCCGCAGGCTGCAGCGGTTCATGCCGGAGCCCGGGGAAAAGGTTACCCTGGTCGAGGAGACCCTTGACGGAGAGGAGCTGCTGCGGAAAGAGTCCCATGCCGACCGGGCCGGCCGGATCACTTTCGAGGGGTTCAGGCTCACCACCCTGCAGGGCAACCGGCTGGTCGTGCTGAAAACGGGACAGCGCTGAGAAAAAAGTATAGATTGTCTTCAGGCCGGGCTATTCACGAATTTCCGCGGCCCTGGCCAGCAGCGAACCTGTGTCAAAGGAGGAAGGGTGCAATACGGACGAAAATCAGCGGTTCCGGTTATTATCCTGGCGGGCCTGGTGGCTGCGGCACTCTCAGGCCCGGCATGGGCCGGGACTGACAAGATCACAGTTATCCAGGGGCAGGGCAGGGTAGGAGCGGTAGAGTATGCGCTTACCGCCGAGGGGCTTGTCCTGGATAACGGGGTGATACGCCTGGCCATCGACGACGGCCTGCATATCAGGCCGGCGCTCCACCGGGACGGCGGCCTGGTGGGCTTTGTCTCGGAGACCGGGGCCAGTCCGGCTTTCCATGCAGTGCTTTCCGGTTTCGAGCTCACCCGCCTGAGAGTCCTCCGGGAGAGGCTCGGGGCAGAGGAAGTCTCCGATGACCTGGGCAGGGGCGTGAGGTTCAGCCTCGAGGCCGTGTCCGCCAGGTACGGCTTGGACGGCATCCAGGTGGAGCAGGCTGTGAGCCTGACCTTTTACGAGCGGTTCCCGGCGGTGGTGGTTGCCGGGGCTGAGTTCAAAAACGTAAGCCGGGTCCCGGCGAGGATCGACAGGCTGGCCGGCAACTGCTACCGCCTCGACCGGAGGCTGCTAGACCCGGAAGCTCCCTCTTGGAAGTTCGCCTCGTACCAGGGCGCCGCCTATCTCTGGGGCAGGGACTACTCGCTGATCTGGATCGACAGCGGTTTCGAGCAGAAGAATTTCATGGGCTTGAAAGACCGCATGGACACGGAGGGGGAGGGCGGGGGCACCCCGCTGGTGGACCTCTGGGCGCCGGAGCTGGGCCTGGCTGTCGCCTGCGCGGAGCCCGGCCCACGGTGGGTCTCCCTGCCGGTGCGCGCCTGCCCGGACGGCCTGGTGGAGGTGTCTGTCATACAGGAGCCGGAAGAGGAGCTGGGCCAGAAGACTGTGCTCGGCCCCGGGGAATCCTGCTCGACTGTCCGCAGCGCGCTCTTCCTGCACAGGCTCGACTTCCACGATGCCCTGCGCAGCTACGCGGACCTGCTCCGCGCCCAGGGTATAGATATCCCGCTCTCCTCGCCTCCGCAGGCCTACATACCCTACTGGAAGAGTTGGGGGTTCAGGATGGATTTCACCCTGGAGCAGATCTACGGGGCCCTGCCCCAGTTGAAGCGCATCGGCATCCGCTGGGCCAACCTGGATGACGGCTGGTTCACCTGGTACGGCGACTGGGATCCGAACCCGGCACCGGGCAAGTTCCCCGGCGGCGAGGCGGACATGCGCGCTTTCGTGCAGCGCATGCACCGCCAGGGCTTCAAGACCAATCCCTGGTGGTACCCCCAGGGAGTCAGCCCGGAGAGCGACCTGGCGAGAGAACACCCGGAATGGCTGGTTCAGGACAGGCAGGGCAACCCGGCGATCTCCCACCGGGGCCAGTACTACCTCTGCCCCGTGCACCCGGAATGCATCGCCCATGTCGAATCACTGGTGGAGAAATTCCTGGCCGACTGGGACTTTGACGGGCTTTACATCGACGCCTGCGACCTTTCCACCGTGCCTCCCTGCTTCAACCCCGCACACGGGCATTCCTCGCCCCTGGACCCCTGCCGCGGCCAGTACAGGCTGTTCGAGGCAATCTACCGGGCGGCCCAGCGGATCAAGCCTGGATGCCCGGTGGAGATGTGCATCTGCGGGATCCCCCACGATCCGTTCAAGATGCCCTATTACAACGTGGCCACCACCTCGGACCCGGTAAATCTGGCGCAGGTCAGGAGAAGGATAAAAGTGGAGAAGGCCTTCCGCGGACCCACTTTCTGCGTGGGGGACTGCTACCAGATACCGATGGACGAATACGCGGGGTGTTCCGTGCCGGAATCTTTCGAGAGCGCCATGGGCACAGGGGCACAGGTGACCACTTTCTACGAGGACCTTTCCCGCGACCGGGAAAAGAAATGGAAGCGCTGGGTCGAGCTCTACAACCGCCTGGGCCTGAGCAGCGGCGAGTACCTCAACCTTTATGACATCGCTTTCGACAGGCCCGAGGCCCACGTGGTGCGGAAAGAGGGACGCCTGTACTACGGGTTTTTCGCCGACGACTGGAGCAAGGGCGCCTCACTGCCGCTGCGGGGCCTTGAGCGGGACAAGACCTACAGCGTGCGGGACTACGCCCGCGGCCTGGACCTGGGCACGGTCTCCGGCGGGCGGCCGGTGATCCACCACGCTTTCAAGGAATGCCTGCTGCTGGAAGTAACTCCGCTTAAAGGGAGCTGAACGATGAATTCCAGGGAGCGGGTGCTCGCCGCCTTGAGCCACCGGGAACCCGACCGGGTGCCGGTGGATTTCTCCGGGCATCGTTCCTCGGGGATCAGCGCCGTGGCCTACGCCCGGGTGAGGAAGTTCCTCGGCCTGGAAGAGAGGCCTGTCAGGGTCTACGATCCAATCCAGCAACTGGCCGTGGTCGACCGGGATGTCCTGGACCTCTTCGGAGTGGACACGATCGAGCTGGGGCGCGGGTTCGCCCTGGATGAAGAGCAGTGGGCCGGCTGGACCCTGCCCGGCGGCACGCCCTGCCTGATGCCGGTATGGGCCCTGCCGCGGCGCAGCGAGGGGAAATGGCTGCTCAGCTCCGCCGGCGGCAGAGAAATCGCCCGCATGCCGAATGGCGCCCTGTATTTCGAAAAGTCGTATTTCCCTTTCGCCGCCGGGGCCGACCTGGGCTCACTGCCCCGGGCGATAGAGGAATGCATGTGGGCCGCGGCGGCCTCACCTCCCGGGCCTCTGGTCGATGGGGAGGAGGGCGGGAAGCTCTTCAGCGAGGGCGCCCGCAGGCTGAGGGAAAGCACTGACAGGGCCATTCTCGGGCTGTTCGGGGGGAACCTGTTCGAGATGGGGCAGTTCCTCTACAGGCAGGACAACTTCCTGATGCTGCTGGCCGCCGGGCCGCGGGAAGCGCACCTTTTCCTGGACAGGCTGGTGGAGCTCCACCTCGAGGCCCTCGAGCGCTTCATGGCCTGCGTCGGGGAATATATCGACATCATCGTGTTCGGCGATGACCTGGGCATGCAGACCGGGCCGCTGATCTCGCCCGCCATGTACCGCGAGTTTTTCAAGCCCAGGCACAGCCTGCTCTGGAACCGGGCCAGGCAGTTGGGAGATGTCAAGGTGATGCTCCATAGCTGCGGCGGGATCAGGGAGCTGATCCCGGACCTGATCGAGGCCGGCCTGGATGCGGTAAACCCTGTTCAGGTCTCCTGTGCTGGCATGGATGCGGCCGGGCTGAAAAGAGACTTCGGCTCGGAGATAACTTTCTGGGGCGGAGGCTGCGACACCGGGGAGATCCTGCCGCACGGCACCCCGGAGTCCGTGGAGAGGCACGTGCGCGAGCAGGTCGGGATCCTCTCTCCGGGCGGGGGGTTTGTCTTCCAGCAGGTCCACAACATCCTGGCCGATGTGCCCGCAGCGAACGTTGCGGCCATGTTTGCGGCGGTCAATAACGCGACTTGAAGCTGCGCTTACCTCGCCCCGCGCCTGGCGCGCCCGATGTTCCGCTGCAGGGATTCCTGCTCCAGTCTCTCCCGCTCAGCCTTGTGTTTCCTGCGGTATTCCTCCGCACGCTCCTTGCCGATCTTCTGCTGCAGCCCCAAGATTACCTCGCTGACCTGTGCCCGGTGGTCGAGGACCACCCCGGGGCCCTTGGTATAGTGGGTCAGATCGCGCACCACCGCATCCGGGATGTCCGCCAGGGCCTTGGCGCGGGCCGCCAGCGCGGCCACCTGCTTGTCGCTGTTCAGGTGGAGCTCCCCGGCTGTGCGGGCCAGGTCTTCCATGATCCAGAGGGCTTCCCAGTCCTCGACCCCGTCCCGGTTCGCCGCCAGGCGCACCGAGGGCACCGGCCTGCCGTCCGGGCCGGGATAGCACAGCAGCCCGTCGCCGTTGGTGTGGTCGTAAGCGTAGCTGTTCCACTCGACCTGCGGCCAGCGCGGCAGGCCAGCGGGCCGGATGTTCTTTTCCCAGTACAGGTAGGCCCAGTACTCGTAGCCCATGATATCGTACTTGTAAGTCATCCAGAACAGGCTGCGGCTGTCGACCAGCGGGTCCTCGAGCTGCACGTTGGGGTACGGCGGGTGGGGTGCGATGCAGACATACCAGAGGACTTCCTCGCCCCTGGCCAGGGCTTGGCGGCAGGCCACGGCATCGAAACCGTACACCCCGTGAGGCCTCATGATCGGGTCCCAGACATCGATGTAGCCGACCAGCTCCGGCCGGGGGATGCTCCCGCCGATCATCACCTTGACCCCGGGGTAGCGGGTGTGGATCAGGTCGGCCTTGCGCCTCATCAGCGGGAAATTGTCCGTCTCATCGCCGATATAGGCATAGCTGTACTCCAGCCAGCCGTTATTTTTGACCAGCCGGTACATGCTGTCCAGTACGGCCGGGTCGGCTTTCTCCGGGTCGGACAGCTCCCCCAGGATGATAGTGTTCAGTCCCCTCTCCAGGCAGAACGGGATCAGCTCGGCCCGCGGGGTCAGGTAGGAGGAATACTGGCCCACCGGGTCGAAGCGGTAGTCCAGGAAAAAGGAGTACCATTCCTTAAGCCAGTCGCTGTCCGCTTCGCGGTGGTAGAACTGCTCCAGCCGCTCGATGGAGAAATGCCCCTGGGTGCGGAACACTCCCCTCAGCGGGATCTCGTAGTCCCAGACCGTAACCTCGAGCGGGACCACCGTGGGGTGCGAGTTTCCGGGCCGGATGGTAACCGTGCCGGAATAGCTGCCTGCGGGAGTGCCGGGCGGCGCGTAGACCTCGAGCCAGAGGGCACACTCGGCCTCCGGCTGGACATCGAAAGTGTTCCCGGCCGCCAGCGGCATGATCGGGTCAGGGACCCAGCCTAAGTCGGCGCCGTTGGAGTGCGGGGAAAGCTGAGTGTGAACGAGCTCCGGCCTGCCGACCGAAATGTTCCGCGCCTCAATTTTTCCCGCCGGACCCTCCAGGTCCGAGCAGGCGACCTGCACCCGGCTCAGGAAGCGGTCGAAGGGCATGACCACCAGTTGGAAAGCCTCGTGCTCGTTCGCCGCCAGGGAGATCTGCGGCTCTGCAGGCACCCCGCCCTGGAACCTCAGGCGCGGGTCGGCGTGGGTTACCCGCCTCAGGCCGGTCTCCCAGCCCACGCAGTAGTCGGCAGCCGGAAGGTCCAGGGCCACGCAGGCGGTGCGGTAATACCTGTTTATCCGCCCGGCGGCATCGAGCACTGGTTCCACCTCGGGCAGGATTTCCCGGCTCGAGTCTCCGGGCCGCGGGTCGGCAGCGTGCAGGCTGGCCTCCGCTTTCTCCAGCCGGCGCTCCAGGCGCTCCCTGAGGTCTTGCAGGGACATTGGCATTTCCGCCACGGCCTTTCCGGCCTCGGCGAGGGCCTTTTCCGCACGCTCCCGGTGCACAGCCGCGGTCAGGCGGTATACTGACGGCTCCCCCAACTGGATCGAGGCGGGCGAGCCCTCCCTCAGGGTGAACTCGAATACCAGGCGGTCGATCAGGTCTCCGGCTTTGAGGGCGCTGTAATCTCCCCGCCGCCAGTGGAAGTTGTGGAAGTTCCCGTCCAGGGCCAGGTCGATTCTCTGGAGCTCGCCCGCCTTGAAATGCGTATGCAGGCAGCTCCTGGGCGAGTCTTCCCCCTCCTGGCAGGCGTAGATCCGCAGGCGCTGGTAGCCTGAGCAGCGGAGATCGAAGCCGAGGAAGCTCTCCTCTGCAAGGGTGAGGTGCACTTCCCGCTCCAGCCGTACCGTGTCGCCGTAGGCGGACGGTACCAGGACTTTCCCGCTTATCCCGTACTTGTCGCCGCTTTCCACCCCGGCGGCCTGAGGCTGCCCGGAAGAGAAGTCGTCCCGGAAAAGGACCTCGGCCCCGGCCGGCACATCGTGCGCGGCAGCAGGCGCGGACACGCCCGGGAAGAGAAGCGATACGGCGATAGAGAAAATGAACGTGTTGCCGCGGAAGTTAACCATAACTGCCTCCAGGTGAATTGAAAGATTGAGAGCGGGAGCTCCGGGCGGCGGTTCCAGCGGCGGCCCTTCTTACGGGGCAGCAGCGGTGCTGTCCCGGTCTTCCCTGAACAGCGGGTTATGCGGGTGCTGCCTGCGGGCCCGGTCGAGCATGGCACCGGCGTATCCCGCCTGGCCGGAAACTGACGCGAACTCGATGAACCTCAGCCATTGTTCGGCAGAGAAAGTGTACTTGAGGATATGGCGGTACACATTATCGGTCATGACACTGTCCTGCTTGAGAGTGTGGTAGCAGGCGAAGATCAGCAGGGCGTCGGCATTGCCGGGTTCCCTGGTGATAGTGCTGTTGTAGAGGTCTTTGAGCTCGGCCATCTTGTCGCGAAGGACATACCGCTCCTCATCAGTGAGCTCGACACCCTCTTTGCGCATCCGCACGTATACCCCGGGGACTTTTTCTGGCTTGCCATCATCCAGGTAGTGCCAGGCCTCTTCGATGTAGGGGGCCTGTGGTTTCAGCGTATAGTACCTGATCAGCGCCGAATCAATTTTTTGGACCGTTTTCGGGTAGTCGTAACAGACGTAGGTGCCGAAAGTGGTGGCCAGGGAATCAAACCTGAGGTTGAGCACGTTATAGATTCCGGGCGGCAAGTCATCTCCGGGGTTCCTCAGGGCGAACTTTTCGAGGCCGACTCCCCGGGGGATTGCGTAATATTTCACCTGGGTCTCCGAGGGGTTCCAGAGCCAGACAACCTCCTGGCCGGTCAGCTTCGATGAGAGGAAGTCCGCTACCCTTTCGGCTTCCGGGAAGATGCCTATTTCATACGAATGCGAGGGCCCCCGCCGCTCCAGCAGGAAGAACGAGGCTGCGCCCAGCCAGGCCAGGCAGAAGACCGCCACCGCAGCAGCGGAGCGCTTATACCCCAGGCCGCGCAGCAAGACCCGGGAGAGCTCGTTCAGTCCCAGGGCGGCGACATACAGGTAGATGACCAGCAGGAAGGTGAACACCCGCGGCTCCGGCACCACGCGCTGGGTCAGCAGCAGGCCCGGCACGCAAAGCGCCGAGGCCAGGACCAGCCTCGGTGTCTTGAAGCAGCCCAGCAGGAACCCGGCCGCCAGGAGCAGGGTCATCGCCAGGGGCAGGTCCCGGTGGAAGAAGGTGAAAAGGGTCTGGACAAGGCCGGGCAGGCGGTCGGCCCACGCCGTTAGGGGCAGGCTCCTGACAAACCTGTTTGCCAGCACTGCCTGCGGACCGGTGCTGATCAGCGCCGGGGCGTAGCAGAGCGCCGTCCCGGCCAGGATGGCCGCCCAGGAAAGGACCAGCGGCTTGACCAGGGCCTTGGGCTTTGCCGGCTCAGGGAGGTCCGCGCCCAGCAGGATCCAGGCCGTGGCGACACACAGCGGATAGAGCATCACGGGGATGGTAACCAGGCCGGCCACGGAGCTGCAGATGAACAGGGCCCAGCCGCCTTTAGAGCCCGGCTGCCGGGCCACCGTGCCGCAGGCCGCCAGCACGAGCACCGTAAAAAGGCAGACCATGGTGTAACCCCGGCCGAGCACCGAGTACTCCACCAGGTAGCTGGATGCCGCAGTCAGCGCCGCAGCCCAGAGGCCGGCCTGGAGACCTCTCTGCCTGAGGGCGAAAACGAAGACCGCCGCTGTTAGCAGCACGCCGGAGACCAGGGCCGGCAGCCTCACCGACCATTCCTGCCAGGGGTCGAAAACCGTGGTGGAGAGCTTGACCAGCAGGGTATGCAGCAGTTGGTTGTTGGGGCTGGTATACTGGCTGAGAGCCTCGAAGACAGGAAGGGTGGCGTAGTTGAGATAAGTGTAGGCCTCGTCGTAGCGGATGGGGTCGTCCAGGAAAGCCAGGCGGAGGCCCAGGGCCGCAGCCGCAGCCAGGACCGCCGCTGCCAGCGGCACGGTAACGCCGGTCTTGGAGGCCCCGGTCTCCCGGGCGCCTTCACCCTCCGCTCGCCGCACAGCGCTCATCTTGGATGTACCTTTCAGCTAACCCGAATTATTCATAAAAATATCGCCTGAATTTGATAACTTAAAGCATCGAAACAGGTTCAGAAGTAAATCAAATCACCAGGAATTG
>JAFGTO010000188.1 GCA_016934095.1 Candidatus Glassiibacteriota bacterium | reverse complement strand
GTAATCGGCATAGGCCTGGTAGAACTCGAGCATGGTGAACTCGGGGTTGTGCTTGCGGTCCAGGCCCTCGTTGCGGAAATCCCTGGAGAACTCGTAGACCTTGTTAAATCCCCCGATGATCAGGCGCTTGAGGTAAAGCTCGTTGGAAATCCGCAGGAACAACCGGGTGTTCAAGGCTTTGTGATCGGTGGTGAACGGCCGGGCCGTGGCCCCGCCGTAAACCGGCTGCAGCACCGGGGTCTCGACCTCCAGGAAACCGCGCCGGTCCAGGAAGCCGCGCATCGTCGAGATGACCTGCGCCCGGATGCGGAAGATCTCCTTAACCTCGGGATTGACGATCAGGTCCACGTAGCGCTGACGGTAGCGCAGCTCCTTGTCCTCTACTTTATCATACACCACCTTGCGGTCGTCGACAACTTTTTCCTTGACGATGGGGAGCTGACGGATGCTTTTGGCCAAGAGGGTAAGCTGCTCGACATAGACGGTTACTTCGCCGGCATGGGTGCGGAACAGGTATCCACTGACCCCGATGAAATCCCCGATGTCCAGCAGCTTGACCACCTCGTAGGACTGCTCGCCGAACGCATCCCGTCGCAGGTAGACCTGGATCCTGCCCTCCCCGTCATCCAGGTGCGCGAAAGTCACCTTGCCCTTGCTGCGGAGCGAAACGACCCGGCCCGCCAGGCAGACCCTGCCGCCCTGCTCCGGGTGCTCGCCATCCTCGTAGCCCTCGACCGCAGCTTTCGCAGACACCGTAGCTTCGAAAGAGTAAGGGTAAGGGTTTACACCCAGCTCCCTCAGGCGCTCGACCTTTTCCAGCCTGATTTTTACCAGCTCGTGCCGGTCTTCCAAGCACCGCTCCAGGATAAATGAACTTAAACATCACTCGCAGGGGCGGCCTTGCGGGCCGCCCCTGTTTTCGGCAACAGGATCCCTGCACGGTCCCGGACCAGGTCAGAGACCTGAGTCTGGCCGCGGTCAGGCTTCTCCGCCGAACTGCTTGAGGTATGCTTCGATAAAACCATCCAGGTCGCCCTCGAGCACGGCCTGGACATCTCCCCGCTCATAGCCTGTGCGGTGGTCCTTGACCAGGGTATAGGGCTGCAGCACGTAGCTGCGGATTTGGCTCCCCCAGGCGATGTCCTTTTTCTCGGCTTCGAGGACCTGGCGCTCGGCGCGCTCGGCTTCCAGCTTGTGTTCGTAGAGTCTCGCCCGCAGGATTTTCATCGCATTGTCCTTGTTGCGGTGCTGACTCCTCTCATTCTGGCACTGGACCACGATGCCTGTCGGCAGGTGGGTTATGCGCACTGCCGAGTCGGTCTTGTTGACATGCTGGCCGCCCGCCCCGCTCGAGCGGAAAGTATCGATCCTCAGTTCTTTCTCGTCGATCTCCACCTCGATGTCGCCCTCGACCTGCGGGTAGACGAAGACCGAGGCGAAAGAAGTGTGCCGGCGCTTGTTGGCATCGAAAGGACTGATCCGCACCAGGCGGTGGACACCCTTTTCGGCTTTCAGGTAGCCGTAGGCGTAGCGGCCCTGCACCTCGATGGTGATATTCTTCAGGCCGGCCTCTTCGCCGGGCTGGAGGTCCAGCAGGTTGTTCTTATAGCCGCGGGCCTCGATCCAGCGCGAATACATACGGGCCAGCATCTGGGCCCAGTCCTGGCTCTCGGTCCCGCCTGCGCCGGGATGGATGGTCAGGATCGCATCACGCGGGTCGTCCCTGCCGGAGAGCATCTGCAGCAGCTCCAGCTCGGCCAGCTCCTTTTCGATCTCCCGGGCATCTGAGGCCATCTCGTCTACCAGGCCGGCCCCGTCTTCCTCCTCACCGGCCAGCTCGCACAGCTCAGCCAGGTCTTTCAGGCGGCCGCCCAGGACGTTCACCGGCTCGGTCCAGCGCTTGAGCCGGTTGGCCTCATCTATCACCTGGCGGGCATTCTCCTGGTCATCCCAGAAACCCGGCGCCGCCATTATGGCTTCCAGCTTTTCCAGCCCGGCATTCATACTGTCGAGGTCAAAGATAACCCCGGAGCTGCTCCAGCCTGTCCGACAGACTCGAGATCTGTTCCTGTACTTTCTCCAGCACCTCACCCCCCTGGCCCGGGAAACCGGGCCGGTCAATTGCTGCAGGTATCCCCGAAAAAAACTTCCCGGGAAAATGTATCAGCACTTCCGGCAGGCAGGCGGCCACCCGGATTACGGCGCCTCCTGCAGCCGCAGGTCATACGTATAGTAAATGTAAAATACAGATTGATAATATAACTCCCATTCCTTTGTATGGCAAGCTATTATGCCCATGTTCACGGGAGGGCCGGAACGCTTCAGCGGCCCTGCCGCTCCAGGACTTCCCGGATGCCCGAGGCTGTCCGCCCGGGGTCCAGGTGCCGGAGCGCCTGCATTCCGACCTGCCGGGCCGCTGCCACGTTGTCCGCCAGGTCATCGACAAACAGGCACTCCCCGGGATCGAGCTCCAGCTTTTCGAGCGCCCTCTGATAAAAGGCCGGCTCCGGCTTGAGCACTCCCAACTCATAGGAAAGCGCCTGCCCGTGAAAAAAAAGCAAGCCGGGAAAGAGATGGTAGAGGGCGGGGATGTGCAGCGGGTTGGTGTTGGAGAGGAAAAAAACTTTCAGAGAGCCGGCGAGCTCGCGTCCCAGGCGGGTCATCTGCGGGATTTCCACGAAATGCTTGGCCCAGATGACCGAGAAATGGCGGAAGGAGACCCGGCACCTGCTGGTCTCGAGGAAAGCCCGGTAGTATTGCTCTGCGGAGACCTCGCCCCTTTCGAAAGCGAGCTGCACGCCGGGCAGGAACACCTGCCCGGCAGTGAACCGGTCCGCAGGTATGTCGCTGTAGAGGGCGAACTCCGCGGCCGTGGCCGCCGGGTCGCCCAGCACCAGCACCGAGCCGATGTCGAAAAGAATGTTCTTTATCACGTTTAAATTCAGCCTGTCAGCGATTCTCGATTGAGCCGGGATGCCGGAGCAGGATAAACGGCCAGGGGAATATATATAACCCCGGCACGTCTGTAAACCCATTGTTTACAGCCCGGGATCCGGCCTGCGGAAGGGTGGCTTTTCGCTCCAGGCTTGACCGGGGAGTCAATCGGCTGTAACGTTGTGCCGGATACCTTAACTCGGAGACCTCAGCCCTGGACCTTTGGACAGACATAGTAAAATCTTTCGACCGTACCTACACCTACCGGATACTGGTAAATTTCCGGGAGTTTCTCGGCGAGCTGTACCTGTACCTGCTGCTGGGGATCGTGCTGGTGGCCGTTCTCCAGACCCAGCTTTACCGGCTCCACCGCCTGGAATCACTGCGCTCGCCCAGCACGCTGAACCTGCTGCTGGCCACGCTGGCCGGCATGGCGGCCCCGCTGTCGGTATACGTGGCCGTTCCAGTGTCGGCCGGCCTGATCGCCGGGGGCATGGCACCGGCGGTGGTGGTCTCCTTCCTCTTTACCTGCCCGCTGATCGACCCCAACCTGCTGGTCCTGACCTATGGTGCCCTGGGCTGGCAGATAGCCGCAGCCAGGGTGGCAGCCGCTTTCGCCCTGGGTCTCGGAGCCGGCCTGCTCTACCGCAGGTACGGCCATCACCTGCCGCTGGACCCTCCCCCGGAGCTCTCGGGGATCTCCGGCCGCCACGGCTCCGCTGCGGACAAGCGCAGCTTCCGGCTGGCCCTCTGGAAGCAGGCATGGTTCATCGTCAAGATCTTCAGCATCAGCCTGCTGCTCAGCGCGGCGATCAAGGCCCTGGTCTCGCCGCAGTTCATCAACGCGGCCCTGGGCGACAAGGGGCAGGCCTCGGTCCTGGTGGCCATGGTCCTGGGCATCCCGTTCTACCAGTGCGGCGGGGCCTCGATACCGATCATGCGTGCCCTGTACGAACTGGGGATGAGTCCCGGGGCGATCCTGGCTTTCTTCATCTCCGGGCCGGCCACCAAGCTGCCGGCCATGTACGCTTTCCGCGAGGGTTACGGCCTGCGGTTCCTCGCAGCGTTCCTGACCTATACACTGGCCGGGGCTTTCCTGGCCGGAGTGCTCTTCAACCTGCTGTATTGAACCGGCCCTCCCGCTCCGGCTCAGGCGGGCGCTGCCACCGGTATTTTTTTGACTTCGTGCATTTGCCGCTCTCTTGCCAATTGATTCCGCAGCCGGGGAGGCCGGGTTGAAAGACCGTGAAGAAGACAGGTTCAGCAGGGCGGCTTCCGCTTTCCTCGGCCGCTGCGGCATGGGCCCCGGCCTGGTACCCGGTCTATCCTGCCTGCAGGAGATTTACCGGGTTTTCGGACGGCTGCCCTACGAGAACGTGAGCAAGATTATCAAGTATCGCCTGCAGGGGGCCGCGGGCAGTCCCAGCCTGAGGGGCCCGGCCGAGGTGATCGAGGGCTTCCTGGAGGAACGGCTCGGCGGCACCTGTTTTTCGCTGACCCAGGCCCTGTACGCCCTGCTCGGGTTCTGCGGCTTCGACTGCTACCGCGTGCTGGGAGACATGCATCACGGGCCGAACATCCACTGCGCGGTGGTGGTGCGCCTGGCTGCGGAAAAGTACCTCTGCGACTCCGGGTACCTGGTGCCGGAGCCGCTGCGGCTCGACCCGGCCGGCAGGTCGGCCCTCCAGGGGCCGCTCTACACTTACCTGCTCGAAGCCGACCCCGGGGCGGAAGGGGTCTACCACCTGTATACCCGCTCGCCCGGTGGAGGGACCAGGTGGCGCTACCTGGTCCGCGACCGTGCCGTCAGCGACCGGGTCTTCGAGCACCACTGGCACCGCACTTTCGAGGCCCCGATGAACCGCAGCCTGCTGCTGAGCCGGAACGATGAGCAGGGGCAGGTCTACATCCACAAGCACAAGCTGCGCCTCACCACGGCCCGGGGCCACAGGAACAGCAACATCCGCCTCGACCTGGCGCAGCGGGTAGAGGAGCTCTTCGGCATCGACCGCGAGCGCACAGCCTGCGCCCTGTCGCTGCTCGAGCAGTCCGGGGCCGGCCCCCGGGAGGAGGCACCATGACACAGCAGTCAGCCGGGCCACCCGGCCGGGTCGAGCCGGTAAAGCTCTTTGCAGCAGTGCTCTACAGCGATGAACCCCTGCTCGGGCAAGCCCGGAAGAGCCTGAGCGAGGTGTTCGGGCCGGAGGACTACGCCGGCGCGCCGGTGCCTTTCGACCACACAGGCTTCTACCTGGAGGAAATGGGCGGGCCGCTCTACCGGGTTTTCATCTCGTACGCCCGGCTGGTCCACCCGCAGTACCTGGTCGCTGCCAAGCACGAAGCCAGCCGGGTCGAGCTCGAGCTGGCCGCGCCCGGCCCCAGGCGTCGGGTGAATATCGACCCAGGAGTGCTGGACTACCTCAAGCTGGTGCTGGCCTCTTTCAAGTACCAGCCCCATAAAATCTACCTGGACCGCGGGGTCTGGGCCGACCTGGCCCTCTACTACCGCAAGGGCGACTGGGCCGGGTTCGAGTGGACTTTCCCGGACTTCAAGACCGGCAGGTACGACCGGCCCCTGCTCGAGATCCGCAGCCTCTACAAGCGCGCCCGTCAGCAGGAAAACCCTTGAGGGCAAAACGAAAGATGACATTACCCGGCTGCCTTTCGTAAGCAAAAAGCGTTGACAATGACAGAGTTCATTGAATAACTTTATAACCGCCGTGCGCCTGTATCCTTTACGGTTTTTAAAATTCCTTGCTCCCGCGCAGGAAGACCTGCCGGGCTTGGATCCGGAAAAAACATACATATATCCACCTTGCGGAGGTACCAGATGGCAATAAAAAAGGCGGTAATCCCGGTTGCCGGCCACGGCACCCGCCTGCTGCCGGCTACCAAGAGCCAGCCCAAGGAAATGCTGCCGGTGGGCAGGAAACCGGTGGTCCAGTACGTGGTGGAGGAGCTGGAAAGCTCGGGCCTGAACCAGATCCTTTTTGTCACCGGCCGGAAAAAGCGCTCGATCGAGGACCATTTCGACAAGGACGTGGAGCTGCTCAAGGAGCTGCACAAAAGCGGCAAAGCGAACCTGATCGAGGAGATGAAATACCAGGAGCTGGATGTCAGTTTTTACTATGTCCGCCAGAGCGAACAGAAAGGCCTGGCCGATGCGGTCCGCCTGGCGCGCGACTGGGTTGCCGAGGACCATTTTGTCTGCTCCCTGGGCGACTCGATCATCAGGAGGGCGCACCGCGGCAAGAGCCTGATC
>JAFGTO010000187.1 GCA_016934095.1 Candidatus Glassiibacteriota bacterium | reverse complement strand
AGCATGACCAGCCCTCGTAGAAAAGGGCGTTCTCGCTCTGCGCACGGATGGCCGGTTTCAGCTTACGGCGGACCGTGTCCAGGTGGTGGTGCCCGGGGAAAGTCTCATGGACCGTAATGTAGCGATAGTCGGAGTGCAGGGCAAGGCGGGCCGCGGAGCTGCCTCTTTCCCCGGTGAAGCCCACGAAAAAAATCCCCCGGCGCTCCCGGCCCACCGGGGCGGCATAGGAAGCCGAGGCGCGCAGCCCTTTCAGGTAAGCCGGCATGACCCTCACTTCCGGGACCTCGCCGGTGTCGATATCAC
Source organism: Candidatus Glassiibacteriota bacterium (assembly GCA_016934095.1). Lineage (GTDB taxonomy): Bacteria > Gemmatimonadota > Glassbacteria > GWA2-58-10 > GWA2-58-10 > JAFGTO01. The sequence continues at coordinate 6,824 of JAFGTO010000187.1, read as the reverse complement.
CGGCTTCCAGCCGGGAGGCCAGCCAGCGCGCCAGGCGCTCCAGCTCCGCCCGGTAAATCTCGACCGGCTCAGCCGCCTCGAGATCAGGAGGCGGTGAGTCCACTGCAGCCAGCCTCCACTGGTCGGCCCGGTAACCCTGGCGAATCGCACCGGCGTACAGCCTTGCGGCAAGGCGCGCCCGCTCCTGCTGCAGCAGCTCGTAAAGCCGTGGCGGGTCTTCTTTCAAGCCGAAAGCGCCCCGGATGAGCAGGGAATAGCGCTCGGAACCCAGGGCCTCGGGCCCGCCCGTGGTATCCAGCCTTTCGATACGCCGGGCGAACCTGTCGGCCTCTTCGCCCAGGCGGTCGAGCGCATCCAGGGCCGGCGAGTCGCCCGCATCCCTAAGGGCCCTGGCCAGCCCGGCCAGGAAAGCCTTGAAATTGGCGGCCCAGGCAAGTCCCTGCTGGGCTTTCTGCGGGCTCGAGCGGGTAAGCTGGCCCGCGCCGACGTGGAAAAGCCCGGCGGCCGCCCGGATCCTGCCTGCCAGGCATGACGGGTCTCCGGCAACTAGCGCCAGGCCGTGGGCGGCTGTCCTGAAATAGAGCGAGGGATCGCTGAGGTGTTCCTGTTCGACCTCGAAAGTGCGGATAAAATTCTCCGCGTGCATCCTCAAGAGCCATGAATCGATTTCCAGGTCCAGGTCCCCGGCGCCGGCTTTTCCGCTTTTCCCTGCTACCTCCAGGGCCCGGCCCGCCCTGCGCAGTGCATCCCCGATGAGCTCCGCCGAAAGGTTTTCCATGGACGAGCGGTATTTATAAGAATCCTCGACCAGGGGGAAAAAAAGGAACTCGTCCGTGGCACTCATTACCGGGAATGCCCCGGCCAGGTAAGCCAGATAAGCTTCCGCTTCTTTTGTCAGGTTCTTCCGGGCAGGGCTGGACATGGTATCTTATCATGCAGTCCGGAGTTCGAGAAAGACCGGACCGGTCTCACCTGGACACAACCCGGCATTCGCGGCGGCCCGGCCGGCCTGAGGCTATTCCCAATCAACATAGAATCAAAACCCCGGAATGTCAATTGAAGACTCCCCGAGGCAAGGTGCGGGAAATGCGCTGTTTGTTCAATCCGTGTAGTCCTCAGGACATTCCAGGCCTGGGGCAGATATTTTCTGCAGCCGGACCAGTTGTAGTTTTTCAGTTCTAAACGAGGAGTATTAACGTACGGCCAGGCTCCGCCGGTAACAGGCCGGAGAGTATCGTGGAGGGATCAATCCAGGATTATTGAATAAAACGGTCAGGTCAATCTATATACTTTTGTCCGGTTTGCAAGGGGAAAACAGGAAAGGACGACCAGTCTGCAGCCTGCTCGGGAGGATTCCTTCCGGGATCCGGCAAAAACAATATTGACTATTTTACCTTCTTGCTTTATGATAGGTTCCATGTCCAGAAAGAAAGCAAACAGCAGAAACAGCCCGGTCTGTGTCTGGCTGGCTTTTTATTACCTGTGTTTTATCATCTGGGTACAGTTCCCGGGGGTCCACAGCCAGCTCGATGACCTGTACCAGGGAAGAGTTACCAGCCTGGTGATCCTGGGAGGCATTCACAACCACCCCGCCGATGAGCCCTTCTCCGTTTTCGACAACCACTCGATAACCCTGCTGCAGATCGAAAGGTGTGCGATCTGCAGCACTTATACTTCAAGCTATACCCCCACCCGGATCATTGACGGATTCTTTTGCTATTGCCTGCGCAGGGAGCTCCGGCAGAGTTTCTCTTTCCACAACCTGAAACCCGCCGCCACGAATTATCATAAAAGAGCGCCTCCCTCTTGCCTGCTGTAATCACTCCTGATTTATTCAATTAAGCACAAACCTTGGTGGAAGCAACAATCCACATCGGCTCGGAGTGGCAAGAAGGCTTTTTTTCCTGCTGCGCGGATTATCACCGGCATAAATATCGAGCGCTCGATACGCTGTCAGCGCACACAGCCGTCGGATGACAAGCAGGCAGGCCTCTCAGCCGCCATAGAGGAGGAGGGCATGCGTCACCAGTTCTACAAACCGGCATTATTATTGTTTTTCTTTTTCTTTCCGGCGCTCGCACCCGGGGAGCCTGTCCAAGCTCCTCTGCCCGGAGACCACACCCGTGTTGAACAGATCATCTCGCAGATCGACAGCCTTAAGGCCCGGCTGGACAGGCTCAAAGCCGAGGAGGAGTTGAAGCTTCAGGAGCTGGAAAAACTCATTACGGATATTAAGGCGAAAATAGAGGAAAAAGAACAGGAAGAGGAGCTGCAGAAATTGCTCGAAGAGGCAAAAAAGTTAACTGCAGTCGAGAAAAAGGAAGAATACGGAGTCGGCCACAGGTTTTCTTCCGGCCTGAGGCAGCAGCAGAGATTGAACCCCAATATCAGTGTTTCGGGGGATTTTTTCGGCGGCATCAGCACTTCCAAAAAGGACTTCATAACTGAACCCAGCGACGTATCGTACGGCAATAACGGGTTCCATCTGCGCGAGCTTTCTTTATCTTTTATCGCCCCGCTGGACCCGTTTACCAGGGGAAAAACATTTATCTCATTTATTGAAGACGAGGTAGTCATTGAAGAGGCATACCTGGAATGGCTCAACCTGCCGGCACGGATGAACCTCAAGGTCGGCATTTTCAATGCTGAATACGGTCTTCTCAACCGTTACCACGACCATGCGCTTCCGCAGTTCGACCGTCCCAAAGTACTGTTGGATATGTTCAGCTCCGCTCCCATAGGCGGGCTCGGCCTGGCCGGGAATTTTCTTTTAAAGCCCCTGTTCTGGTCCAACTCGAGCACTCTCGACATTTCTTTCATACGGGGCGGAAGCGGGCGCAGCTTTACCGACCAGGGGAAATACAATTTATTATACGTCGGCAATATGACCAATTTCTATGAATTGACGCGCAATACTTATGTCGAGTGGCGGTTGGGCGGCGCGGTCGGTCATAATGACCCGGCCGAAGACTATCTCAGTTATGTCGGCAACCTGGGTTTTACCTTGAAATGGGTGCCGGTCGGGAGCTCCAAATACAGGACGACCGACTGGAAAACGGAATTCCTCGTCGGAAGGCGGGAGATGCCCGGCGGTCAAATCTACAGCAAGGGATTTTACTCTTCGCTGCAGAATAAACTCAATGCACGCTGGTGGGTATCGGGACGGGTCGGCTATTCAGAGCTGCCCTATGATAATGATCAGCACCAATGGGATTTCACCGGATGCATAGATTACTGGCAGAGTGAGTTTGTCTTTTTCCGGCTGCAATACCAGTATTCGCAAAGAAAATTCACCGATTTGATCAGTATTCCGGGCCCTTACCCGAACGACAGCTCGATAATCTTCCAGGTGTGCTGGGCCATGGGCCCGCACAAGCATGAAGCATATTGATTTGCGGCTTAAGTTGTCAGCTCCCGGTCTCTGAGGTTAAGAGGAAACCAGTAATTAACAGGGCCGGGAAGTTCACTCCTGCTGTCATTGTCGGTTCTCGATGAACCTGTATTGAAAAGGGGATCTTAAATGCGAACGCTGAATTATTTCAGAACGGCATGCTTGTCGCTTGTGTTGTTGTTTGCTGTTTATCCACAGCTTAGCGGCCAACAGCACCGTTACCGCCACCGTGGCGGAGGAAGTGAAAGCGACAAGCTGAAGATCGTCACTTCTTTCGCGGATTATGCAGCTATCGTAAAATTTATCACCGGTAACAACGCTATCGTCAGCTACATCTCGCAAGGCGACCAGGACCCGCATTTCGTACCGCCGAAACCCAGCTTTGCCGTATTGCTCAGGGATGCGGACATGTGGGTCACGACCGGCATGGACCTCGAACAATGGGCCACTACCCTGCTCGACAAAGCGCGCAATAAAAACATCATGGACGGTGAAATCGGTTTCGTAGCCGTCTCCGAAGGTATTAAGGTCCTGCAAAAAGTCGAGGTTGCAGACCGCACCCAGGGAGACATTCATACCATGGGGAACCCGCATATCCAGACCGGTCCCCTGAACTTGAAAGTCGTCGCCCAGAATATCACCATCGGCCTGATGAAAGTCGACCCGGCGAATGCCGAGTTATACAAGATGAAAAGGGATGAGTATCTCGATAAAATGGACAGGGCGCTCTTCGGGGATGAGCTTGTCGGGATGTTCGGCGGCGAGACTCTTTGCAAGCTGCTGGAAAACAAGACACTCTTCACTTTCCTGGAAAGGGAGATGGAGGGAGTAAAACTGATCGACAAGCTCGGAGGCTGGCTGAAGAAAGCACTGCCGTTCCGCGGGTTAAAAGTCGTGGCTTACCATAAAAACTGGGCTTACTTCGTAGATACGTTCGGGTTGGAAGTGGCCGGCTACATCGAGCCGAAACCGGGAATCCCCCCGTCTGCCAAACATGTCCAGAACATGATCAAGCTTATCAAGGACCAGAATATACAGGTGATGCTCGTTGCCACCTATTTTGAAAAAGAGTCGCCGCGGATGATCGAAAACAGGACTGGCATCAAGGCCATCTACCTGCCTGTACATGTTACAGGACTGCCTGAAATCCAGGACAGCTTCCAGTTGATAGATTACTGGATCGATCACATCAACGCCAATCTTCCAGGTGCTCTAAAGGGGCGTTGAAATAATACCTCAACGCCCCGTGGTGAAATTTATTGCTTCATGGGCTGTCAAGGGCAAGGCAAGCCGTTTCCAGTGTAACTGTAAAAATTTTTATATGTTATGCAATTATGTTCTTCTTGCCTCATTTTGTTGTCCCAAGAGTGGAAACGGCCCTTGACAGCCTGTATACCCTAAAACTTTAATATTTCAACGCGCTTCTAAAACAAATGTGAGGTGCCCATGTTGGAAAACATTCAATTTCTTGCAGTCCCGATTATTGCATGTGTGTTGCTGGCGGGTATGCTGGCCTATTTCGGAAACCATATTTTGACGCGCGGTATTATTTTTATCGATATCGCCCTGGCACAGATTGCCGCACTCGGTACCATGATCGGCATTTTATTGGGGTTTGCAGATGAGTCGTTTTCAGTCGAGGCCGTATCGATGATTTTTACCCTGGTGGTAATCTCATTGTTCGCCCTGACCAAGTTTGAAAAACAGCGCATCCCCCAGGAAGCCATCATAGGCATCATCTATGGGCTGAGTCTCGGGATCGCCATGCTCTTTGCAGAGTATATCCCCGGGGGCTCCAACTATATCACAAAGACAATAACCGGAAACATTCTCTGGTGTACCTGGGGCCACCTGAAATCATGCTTCCTGACCTTTGCCGCTATTGGCATCGTACACATTTTCCTTGGCAGGCACTTCATAAAAATATCCGAAGCGAAAGATAGATTCCCTTTTTCGCCCAAAAAGGTGAGAATACTGGAACTGGTCTTTTATATCACTTTCGGGACCGTCATCGTTAAAGCTGTCCCGGTCGGGGGTATTTTTCTGGTGTTTACCCTGCTCATTGCACCGACCTCGATAGCGACACTCTTTACCCGGCGGTGGAGGTACAGGTTCATCTGGAGCTGGCTTATCGGGATAATCGGCTCCGTGGCCGGGATGGTAATTTCATACAACCTGGATATATCGAACGGTCCCGCAATCGTCTGTTTGTTGGGGCTGCTCGTTTTTATCCTGGCGTTCGGAAAAATCGTTTTCGGGAAATCGAAACGGATTGCATAGAATTACTGATTAAGGGGAGATGCCATGCCGACAGCATTAGTAATCATGTTCGCACCATTCGTGGCCTGCTTGACGATTGTAGGAATACACGTATACTTCGGGATTCACATTCTCAAGCGGGAAATAATTTTTATCGATATCGCCATGGCTCAGATCGCCGCCCTGGGAGGCACCATTTCCATGATATTACCAGTCGAGGTCTCGACTACCTGGGGAATAGTATCCTATACGGCCCATGAAGGAGGCACCGTGGCATACATTCTCTCCCTGGTGCTCGTATTCATTGCCTCGGTTGTTTTTACCCTGTTGAAGAGTGAAAAAATCTACGTTTCGATTGAAGCCTTGATAGGCATTACTTTCGCTATTGCAACGACCGGAGCAGTGATTCTGATCGATGTAGGAGCCGGCGGAGAGATGCATGTAAAGGAGATGCTGGTCGGTTCTATCCTGTGGGTCAAATGGAGTGAAATCCTGAAGTCGTTTATCGTATATTCCATAATTGGGGCGCTGCATTATAAATTCAGGGATAAAATCCTGCCGATATCCGAGGACTACCAGAAAGCCGGGGAAAAAGGCATAAACGTAAAACTATGGGACTTCTTCTTTTATCTCACCCTGGGCATCGTGGTCGCTCACGCCGTGAAGATCGGGGGGATAATAGTAGTTTTTGCCTTTCTGATTATTCCTGCATCTATCTCCGTATTGTTCTCGCAAAACTGGTCGACCCGGATTATTATCGGCTGGGTAGTCGGGACCCTGGTAACCATGCTTGGGCTTTACTTTTCCTGGACTATGGATGTACCGAGCGGCCCTTCGGTAATCTTGTTTCTAGGGGTCGCCCTGTTAGTTGCCCTGATAATATGGAAAATGAATCTTTTCGGTGCCGCCGCAAGGAATGAGGCCCCCACCGGGACCGCGGGCGATATTGCAAACCGGGGCGCACCGGAATCATGATGATTTAAATGGGCCTTTTCGACTCTATAAAGGCTCCATCCAATCAGCTTTCTTCCACCGGCTCCAAAACATGGCCGGCATTAATGTCCTGGACTCCTGTGGATAACCAGGCATCATCCAAGGCCCTGCCTGCCTGCCTTGCGGCGGCGCCTGCCGGGTTTTTCCCAAGGCGGTTTCAGACCCTAAGTGCGCTGTCAGT
>JAFGTO010000020.1 GCA_016934095.1 Candidatus Glassiibacteriota bacterium | reverse complement strand
GGGCAGGTAGAGCAGGTACTCCGCAGGCTCGCCCGGCAGGTTTTCTACCAGCCGGCGCACTGTCCTGGTCTCATCCGGTTTGCCCACCCGCAGGAAGCGCCATTCGCCTTCCCGCTTAACATAGAGGTCCACCCCGCTGGCGCCGGTGGCAGCCATGTGGGGCAGCCCGCCGCCGCCATCCCAGGCGGCGTGAATCTCGGCCGCATCGGTGCGGAACCGCACGCACAGGCCGGCGGAGTTCCTGCTCAGCGACCAGACCGGCCCGCGCACCATGTCCCTGGCTCTGGCCGGCAGGCGGTCGTAATAGTCCCCGGTATCTTCCCAGCCCCTGCCCTCCACCCCCAAGTCCCTTACATCGTACCAGGCGACATTCGCCGCGGTATCCAGCCTGGCCGGCTCGAGCCTGCCCTCGCCCGCCGCCCGGCAGGGCAGCCACGCCAGCAGCGTTACTGCCGAAACGACCCATCGTCTTTGAACCAGGTAAAGCGTCTTCATCTCAGGCTCCTTAAGAACTTGGTTGTCAGCCATCCTCCGGGGCGCCGGTTTTATACCGCTTGAGACTCCGGAACGAAACCATGATGTACCGCGCCGCGAGTGCCCTACCTGCGGACCGAGATGGTTTCCAGCCAGTGGATCACCTCCTGCTGACGGTTTTCATCGAAATGGCTGAAATCCACCGGTGCCAGGAATTCCAGCTTATCTTCCGCGGCATACAGCCCGTAGACCTCGCTTACCTGCTGCATGCAGGCTCTCACGTCCGTGAAACAGGCGTCCCGGTCCAGCTCGGGCGCCACCAGCAGCAGAGGCCTGGGTGCGATCGAGGCGAGGATTTCCTGGAAATCGACCGGCAGACGCTCCTCCTGGCCCACGAAAAAGCCCGCCCGCGGCAAAAGGCCATGCAGGTGCGAGAAAGCCCGGATACCCTCGATCCCCTTTTCCGCCGTGGCCGTGCGCAGCGGAGTGAAACCGCAGACCGAGGCCGCGCCTGCCAGGCGACTGTCCAGCGCGGCGCTGAAAAGGCCCACTGTCGCCCCCAGGGAGTAGCCGGCAGCATAAATACGGCTGCTGTCGATAAACTCCAGGTTGCCCAGCAGATCCAGCGCGCCCCGCACATCCGCCACCATCCGGCCCAGCTTGGACCAGTGTGGATAACGCTCGTAGAACAGCGTGCCCTCCTCTATCCGAGTGCCGAAACCGATCATGTCGAAAGCGAAAACAGCGAAACCCCTGCCGACAAGGTTTTCGAAAAATGGCTGAATGCGGCGGGCGAAACCGGTGGGGTAAGCGTATTCATGCAGGAAAATGACCGCGGGCAGGTTGTCGCCGGACGGCTTGCCGCTGGTATCCGCCGGGTAGTAGAGGCTGCCGTAGAGGTAGTCGCCGAAAGACCGGTAGGGCCCGATGACTGTCCGGCCCATTTTTTCGCCGGGTTCGGGGCGGCCGATCACCCCGCCCAGGTAGTCATCTTTCGAGGAAGCGAAAAACTCTCCAGGGCCTGGGTCCAGCCCTCCGGCCGGCTCCTCTCCCAGCAGCCACCCTACCCGGCCGGTAATATCCTGCCTTTCCCGCTCCCAGCCCTGAACAGAGGCGATCCTGCGGCCCCCGGCACCGGCTGTCAGGTCTTCCGGCCCTTTTTCCGGGTAGCCGAGGGGGTCAATGCTCTCCCGGCTCAGCTCGCGCCAGCGGTCAAAGCTGTAGTTGTAGTACAGGGTGTTCGGCAGTTCGAAGCGTTTCCGGCCAAACACCGAGTCGAAGAAGTCGACATAGGCCTCGATGTCGCGGGCCGAGGTGCCGTGGCGGCCGTGTCGCAGGCGGATGGCCAGGCGGTCCGGCTCGCCGAGAAACCCGTAGACCCGGGACAGAGAGCGGTAGTTTTGCTCGATACCCCAGGGATTACCCTGGTGCTCGGTGATCGCCGAGCTGAGCATCAGTCCGCGGGTGGCCACCAGGGCCATCAGCAGGTTCTGGTCCACCGGCAGCTTATGCTCCCTGCCGATGAAAAAACGCAGCCGCGGATGCAGCCAGAAAGGGAACCAGGTGGTGATATCGGAGATGCTCTCGTTGTCGTATTTCTCCGAGGTATAGCGCCAGGGGTCCTCGGCCCCGGTGCCCCCGCTGCTCGAGATGACCGCAGCGATCCTCTCGTCGAAAGCGGCCGCCATCAGCGACTGCTTGCCGTTGCGGGAATGCCCGGTCAGGCCGATCCTGCCTTTGTCCACGAAAGGCAGGGAGTACAGGTAATCCACGGCACGGTGAGCCCCCCAGGCGCGCCTCATCAAGCGGGTAAAATCATACTCCGGATACCAGAGATCGGCATAACCCTCGGTATCGTCTTTGGCATCGGCCCCGGCATAGACACAGCCGACATATCCCCTGCGCACCGCCACCAGGGCCCAGCCCCGGTGGTTCCACTGGGTGACGAACACCGGGAAAGGGCCGTCTCCCGGAGGGATCAGCAGCTCGACCGTGAGCACGGCCCGGCGCCCGGGACCGAACCTCAGCTCCACCAGGCGCGAGGTGACGCTCCCTTCCTTCTTCTCGGCGAGCAAGCCGGCTGCGAGGTTATTCGGCGGCGGCGGGAAAGTGCCGGTTATCCAGTGTTTGACCTGCCCCTTGATCCACTCCCTCTTGCGCTCCCACTGTGCGGCCGTGGCGACCGGGACATTCCCGCCGCCCTCATCCAGGACCAGAGGGTCCGGCAGGAAAGGGAGCGAGGGCAGCCGGTCGAAATCCGGGGGCAGCTCTCCGGTGCGCTCGAGCCAGTCCCGCCAGGTGCTGTCGAGCCGGGTTATCCGGCCGTGCTCGGGGTGCTCTGGCTGCACGAGAGTCAGCAGTTGCTCGAGGTACTTCTCTCTGTTCTCCAAATCACTCTCCCGGGATTGGGCCGCAACGCCCTGGACCATTGCTGCCAGCATGAAAAAAACAAAAAAGACCCTGTTATTCATCCAAGCCCCCTTGCATCTGGTCTGCAGTGCCGGTTCCGGAGAAAACAGCCATTCTTCAAGGAAGGATTTTCGCTCCCCACAGGCGAGCCGGATGGCTGGAAAATTGAAAACTCCCCTTGAGCAAGCCACGAGGAATGCGCTCGCTGTAATATTCACCAGTCTATCTCGTGCAGAGCCCTGTCGATCTCACCCCTGAATACCGGGTCGGCCTCGACTTTCAGCGGAGCCTGCCTGGCCCGGTAACACTCCCGCTCGAATAAAGGCGCCGCCTTGCCGGGAGGATCGATCGAGAGCACGGTCTGACCTTTCCACTCCACCTTGTAAGCGACTCCATCCAGTACCTCCGTGCGGGTCTTTTCCAGCAGGGGATACTCGACCGTGGCGGCCTGTCCCTCCCGGATCACCGGAAAAGAGACATAATCTCCGTCCCAGGAGACGCTGACCGCTTTGCCGTCCACCGAGCAGCGCACCTTTTTCCTGTCCACCCAGTTTTCTCCGGGGACACGGACAAACAGGGGCATGGTTCGATGCATCAGCACTTCCACCCTGCCGCTGTAAGGCCGGTGGCTCGAAACCCTGCACCAGGGAGTCTCCTTGTTCAGCGAGAGGTTGACCCGTACGGCGCCATCCCCTGCGGCTGCTATCCTGTGCCAGACCAGGAAAAGTCCCCAGGCTCCGTGGGGTCCGCAGCAGTTCTGTATCGCACCCTTGACCCTGGCTTTTTCATCCACCAGGTCGTTGGGCGCGCCCCAGCCCACGAAACAGCCCCTGACCCTTTCCGGCACGCTGCTGTAAGATGAGGCCACGTTGTCCTGCCGCTGCCCGGCCGACTTCAGCCAGCCGGTGTCCAGCACCTGGGCCCCGGTGAAATAGTTACGGACATAGCACTCGACCAGGTCCCAGTACTCCGGGTACCCTGCCTGGGCGAGCAGCAGGGCGCACTGGATCATGTCCACCACGGCGCAGGTCTCGCAGGAATTCGAGTCCTCCGGCTTCATCCACTCGCGGGACTCCATCTCCCTGACCCAGCCGAAACTCGAGGCGAGCTTTTCCGCCGAGTAGCGGACAAGTCTCTCGGCCCATTCAAGCTGTTTCGCGTTCCCGGTCTCGGCCTCCGTGCGGATCATCCCGGCCAGGGCGAACAGGGCACCGTGCACGTTGGAAATCCCCAGCACCGCCCCCGGTTTCAGGGAGGTGCCGTGGTAGTCGGCCACGAAATTCGACAGCCCGACCGCCATCCGGCGCGCCCTCTCGCTGCCGGTAACCTGGTAATACTTGATCAGCGGGGTGATCCAGCCGCTCGAGTGCTGACCCACCCGCGGCTGATGGTCCGGGTCCACCGCGTGGTCCGGGTAGATATCCTCCCGCTCGAAATACATGTAGCCATCCCGGCGGATCGCCCATTTCTCCAGGCCGTCGATCATCCCTTCCAGTTTCTCTCTCACCCGGGGCTCGCGGTAAACCATGTAGAGGCTCAAGAGCCCCATGAAATCGCTGCGGTTGTCCCAGAGGTTCATCTCGGCTTTCCCTGTCCCGGGGGCGAACGGGCTGTAGGCGGGCCTCCAGCAGAGGCCGTCCCCCCCGGTCATCGCTGCGTAGATCAGTCTCTCGAAGTCTCTTTCTTCCTTTATACCCTCGAGCGAGCCGGTAACCTGCCTGGCGGCGACCAGGCCATAGAGGAAGCGTCCAGGGTTTTCGCAGTAATCCCAGTGGTTATGCCTCAGCTCTGCCGGGTCGTCATCGAAGAAAGTCCAGAAATACGGGAGCATTCCCTGGGCCGGGTCCGGCTGGCGGGTGAGGAAATTGATCGAGGCCTCGGCGTGGCTGCGCAGATCCAGAGTGGCGGGGACCTCGCGCGTGCGCCCGGCGGTTTGCCCGGCATCGAGCGGGGCGGCCGCGAATACTGCCAGGGCAATCAGGCGGCACAGGATTCCAAGCGTTTTCATCAGACCTCCCGGAGTGTCGTGATATCCGATAAAAGAGAGGCACCTGTTAATAATTTTCTCCTGTTTATATCGTAAAAATCCGCAGAATATCTCCTTAATAGAAAGCTGAAAATATTTTGGATTCGTTAATGATCATTCCCCGCAGGTGAGTTTAATATACTGAGATCAACAGATGATTCCCGTGAGATGCCATGAAGCAGTTCAACCTTTTTATTCGCCATAAATGCCAACTAAGCGGTAGTATGCCTGTCCCAAGTCCGTAGCCTCAAAAGCGTTTTTTACTCCCAGGGCTGGACTTTTAATCCTGTATTGTTTCAGAAACTCGGCTGATTTTCCGGCTTTGGCAAAAGCCTCTTTTTTATCAGCCTCAGGGAGGGCCGGCTGCAACATCAGAGACAGCAAGCTATCGAAAAGATTCAAGCTGTTTTCAAGATATTGAAACCCGTATTCGTCCTCCTCTATCCTGGCCCTTATCTCCAGCGGGAGTTTTTGTGCCAGAACATTATCAATAGCATCCCTGCATTGCCCAAGCTGAAGCATCATTTCCTGCCAATCCAGTCCATCGTCAGTCTCCGGATGGTATGTCTGGTAGTGGAGATGCTTTGGCATAACCGGTATAGCGAAGACCGATTCGGCTTTACCAAGAGCCACTTCATTCATTCGAGGCCGCAGATAGTATCGCCAGGCTTTGACATTTGCAACCGTTGACTCAAGCATATCGTAGAAAGCTGCCATCTCCGAGGACACCGGACCGTATAAGTCCCGGAAATAATTGTCCCACAGAATTTCTGGGGGGGTATCCGGATTCCACAGCATTTGAGCCATCTGATAGTTAATCAGACGTCTTACTCCCATATCCGCCACCGAGGTATGCATATAGTGGAAACCGCTGATGCCTGAGTGTATAAACAAAGGTATATCGTTTGCCATAGTTTTTTTGAAAACCAGGGGAAGGTCCCTGAATCCCGAAATGTTGTAATACTCTCCCAACAACAGCCGCCCCTTGTACTTACAATCTTTCGAGCGCCATTTTTTAAGAACGTCAAAATATTTGCTGTTTACTTCTGTGCAGAGAGGATCGTCAAAATTATGTGCATAGCAGCGGTCGATCGGGAAATAGGTAAGAACGATATTCTTATAGTCGAAATCCTCGGGAAGCTCGCGGGAAGGCAGGGCTTCGGTCTGAACATAGATCAGGCTGTGCACCGGGATATCGCGGTCGAGTTTTCCTTCCAGGTAGGCCTGTCTTAATCCTTTGCGTACGTTATAGACGAGGTCCAACAGCTTGTCTGTATCATTGGCTCCTTGCGCTTTACACAGCGGGCAGCAGCACCATTCACCGCCATCGAGAGGCCAGAGGCTGATAATATCGGCATTATTACCATCGCCCTCCCGAAGGTACGTTATGATATTTTTCAGGAGTTCGTCAAATCCGGATTTGCTTGATGAACAATAATTTACACCAAAAACACTCTGTGGGAAATAACGTTTTCCATCGGAAGTCATACCATACCACTCTGGATGAGCCTCAGAGTAAGACAAAATGCCATCTCGGTTAATATCCCCAGTATATTCCGGGCTGACCGGGTAAGGATCGGCAGGCAATGAACCACTGATCTTGAATCCCGGATGATTATAAGGGTAGGGTTTATCCGGTCTGAGAAGCTCATAATAAGTGATATGCTCCCCGCAGGTCAGATGAATCCCTAATTTTTTCATTAATTTCCAGTCTTTTTCTTTATTCCAAAAAAAATTCAGACGGTTTCTTGCCATCCAGGAGAAAAATTCCGTGTTGCCCCTGTCTGTCAGACTACCCTCCCAGGTCATATTGTTTACCTCTGCCTCCACCTTGCCGTGCGAAATCCAGAACCCTCTGATATCCACTGCCGGAGCTTCCTCGATATTCAAATCTCCCAGCGCTATTATTTTTTTCCGTGGTATGATTTCCCCGCCAGAACCCGGTGCGTACCAGCGACAGCCGAGCAGATTAAGAAGATGGTATACACCGTATAGCGTCCCTGATCTGGTTTTGCCTTTAATGATTATTATGTTTTTCGCATCGATTTTACCACTGCGGATCAAAAAGGCGTCATCGCTGTCGCTGGGAATCTTCTGCTCCAGCCTGGCATATTCCCCCCGGCTGCATGCCTGTCCTACAACTATCACATTCTCAGCATCCGGAAGGCTTTCTCTGAAGTTCCAGATCGGTAAGATATTTATGTCTGTCGTATCCAACCCCGCCATGCGGCATAAATACTTTCTCATTTCCACTGCAGCAAACGCCTCAGTGCAGGCAACAGCCTCAGCGCTTAGAGGATCACCCCAGTTCACCTCTTCTTCTCCTGCAACTGCATCCCATGGATCAGCGAAACTGCCGCAATCAACAACAATTGAACATTTCGGACGGCC
>JAFGTO010000186.1 GCA_016934095.1 Candidatus Glassiibacteriota bacterium | reverse complement strand
TTATTGTTTAATTGGCTGTCAAGGGCAAGGCAAGCGGCCCAGCCCGCTGACTGGCCTGCGGCAGGAACGAGCTAAGCCAGGCTCACCTTGAATTCCCGTTCCAGGATACTTTTCATTTCTCCTACAACCTGGGGGTGGTCCGCGGCCACGTTCTGCTGTTCTCCGGGGTCTTTTTCCAGGTCATAGAGCGCCGGGCCCAGCCCGGGGTCTTCCTCCCAGATGTTCCGGAAATAGTGCCATTTCAGGCTGTGCACCGAGCCGAAATCCTTGAACCCGGTCACCGCCTGGGGCCGGAGCTCTGTCTTGAGGCCGGCCACCAGGTCCCACATGTTCAGGCCGTCCATCCCGGTGTAGCCCTCCACGCCGAGCAGGTTCAGGAAAGTGGGCATGAAATCAAGGTGGCTGGTCAGGCCGTCGATACGCTTCCCCTTGAAAGCCGGGTCCGGGTGCCTGATAATCAGCGGCACGCGGGCCACGCAGGAGTTGAGCAGCTTGGGCTGCTTCTGGATGCAGCCCTGCTCGCCCAGGTGAGTGCCGTGGTCGGTGCTGAAAGCGATGACCGTGTTCTCCCAAAGCCCTAGGCGCTTGACCCGCTCGATAAGGCGGCCGATGCAGTAATCCATGAAAGTGACCTCTGCGGAATAGAGGTCGATCAGCAAGGGGATGTCCTCTTCCAGCACATCCTGGTGGTCCACGCCGTAGCCGAAGATGTAGCGCTCGAGGGGATACTCCCTGCGGTAGATCTTCTGGAACTCGGGCGGAGCATCCCAGGGCTCGTGGGGGTCGAACATGTCGATAAACAGCATGAACGGGCCGTCGTTGTCCTTGTTTTCCTCGAGCCAGCGGGCGGCTTCCAGGGTGGAGCGCGCGCAGAAATAATCATCCTGGCTTTTTCGTCCGCCGGTATTGAGCACGTACTGGGTGATCCGCTTGCCGAAATTGTCGTTGAGCAGGTGTTCCGGGGTATAATCCGCCGGGTTTACCGAGCCGTGCGGACCGCTCACGTAAGGGTCGCTTTCCTGGCCCCGGACCCAGGTCCAGGAGTTGAACCCGCGGTGGAAGTTCATTCCGGGCTTGAAATGGTGGTAGGTATCGACTACGAAGCCAGAGGTGAACCCCGCCTTGGCCAGGACCTCGGCAAAGGTAACATCCCCCTCGGCCAGCGGGTGCCACTTTTCCCTTTCCGGCAGGATGCTCCGGCCCGTATGTATCACCCTCCTGGCCGGGATGGTGGGCAGGCCGTCGGCGTAGCAGTTGGCGAAATAGACCCCCTCCTCTGCCAGGGCATCCAGGTGGGGCGTCTGGATGCGCCGGTTGCCGTTGAAATGCAGGTAGTCCCAGCGGAACGTGTCGGAGATGATCACGATCAGGTTGAGGCCGTTGGGCTTGCTGACCTCGATCTCCCCGGAGAGTTTTTCCCCGGTGAGCGGGCCGGTGAATTCCGGGGCTTGCTCCTGCCGGCCGCCGGAATTGCAGGCCAATGCCGCACCTGCGCCGAGACCTGCAAGAGAGCCGACAAATTTTCTCCGTGAAACCATACGATCCTGGCTGTCCATTGGATGCCGCCTCCCGGTTGAGTTTAGCGAATAGTCGGGTCCAAGCCGTTCTTTGCCGGGCAAGCCTCGAGCTGCGTTATTCTCCCCGCCGGCTGGAACAATCTTAACTGTTCCGGCCCGGGAAATCAAACCGGAAATGCAGGCCTTGGGCCTGGTTTTTTTATCGATTGACCCCGCGCCGGGTAAAGTTTAGCTTAAATTAAGGGGAATGCATTCCACGCAGGCTGCTGCGGGGAGCTTCGATTCGCCGAAGGAGGGGAGTATCGACGATGAGCGAATTTATCTTTTTCGCCCACCGTGGGGCGGCCGGCCACGAGCCGGAGAACACCCTGCTGGCGGTGCGCAAAGCCCTGGACCTGGGCGCGAAGTGGATTGAGGTGGATGTCCGGCTGGCGGAAGGCGAGCCGGTAGTGATACATGACGCCGGCCTGGGGCGCACCACCGACGGTACCGGGTACGTGGCCGGGAGGTCTCTGGCGTACCTGCGGTCGCTCGATGCAGGCAAAGGGGAGCGCATCCCGCTGCTGCGCGAGGTGTTCGACCTGGCCGGAGCACGGGCCGGAATAAATGTCGAGCTGAAAGGACGCGGAGCCGCCGGGCCGGTGGTTTCATTGATCCGGGAGTATCTCGACTGCCGCGGCTGGACTTTCGACCAGGTCCTGGTATCCTCTTTCCACCCCGGCGAGCTGAAAACGGTCAGCAGCCTTCGTTCGCAAATCAGGCTGGGTCTTAACCTCAGGCATCCCGGCCCGAAAAGCCTGCTGGCTGCGCAAGGACTGGGTGCCTGGTCGGTCCACCTCGGCCTGGGGTCGGTCAGGCGGCGACTGGTGGAGGATGCCCACCGCAAAGGGCTCAAGGTGTTCGTTTTCACTGTCAACCGTGCCGAAGACCTAGAACGGGTGTGCTTGCTCGGGGTAGACGGGGTGTTTACGGACTATTCGGAGCTCGGTATCGGCAACCCATAGCGGCCCGCTGTGCTGCGGATAAAATGGTTGACAACAAAATGGAATAGCCGAATACTTAATAATTAGGGTTGAATTGAACAGCGCGTGTCCTGCGGCTTGCCGCCGGGAGCATTCAATTGCGGGTCGTGGTGTCAGCAATCGGCGAGGATACGGATGGCCGGGGAAAAAATACTGGTTGTCGAAGACGATGCAAACATTCAGGAGCTGATCCATTACAACCTCTCCAGGGAGGGATTCAAAGTGGTGCCTGCGGGCTCCGGGGAGGAAGCCCTGAAAGAGGTGAGCTCGACCTTGCCCGACCTCTTCATCCTGGACCTGATGCTGCCCGGGATGGACGGCCTGGAGGTGTGCAGGCGCCTCAAAGGCGAGCCCAAGACCTGCGACATCCCGGTCGTGATCCTGACAGCCAAGTCCGGGGAGGCCGACATCGTGGCCGGGCTGGAGCTGGGAGCAGACGATTATATGACCAAGCCTTTCAGTCCCAGGGTTCTGACCGCCAGGGTCAGGGCGGTGCTGCGCAGGAAAGCCAAAGCCGCCTCGGCCGCAGATGCGGTAATCAAGATACGCGACCTGGTCATTCATCCGGGCCGCTACGAGGTAACGGCCGGCGGGGAGATTGTCGGACTGACTTCCCTGGAGTTCCGCTACCTGCATACTCTCGCCCGCAGGCCGGGCTGGGTGTTTACCCGCTACCAGCTGGTCTATGCAGTCCACGGAGAGGGCTACCCGGTGACCGACCGCTCCGTGGATGCGGTGATAGTCGGGCTGCGCAGAAAGCTGGGCGAGTACGGTAAATACCTCGAGACAGTCAGGGGAGTAGGCTACCGGTTCAGGGAGTAAGCGATGCGCAAAAGAAGATTGCTCTGGCAGTTGTATCCTTCATACCTGTTTATCACCCTTTTATCCCTGGTTGCACTGGCCTGGTATGCGTCGTGGTCCATGCAGGAGTTCTACCGCGAACAGACCGCCGCGGACCTCGAAGTCAGGGCGCGGTTTCTGGAAAAGCTTGTCCTGCAAAGGCTCTCCGCCGCAGATACCTCGCGGTTGAATTCGTTATGTAAGGAATATGGGAATAAAAGTGAGACCCGCATAACGGTAATCCTTCCTTCGGGCGGCGTTATCGGCGATTCGGATGAAGAGCCCGGCCGGATGGACAACCACGTCGACCGCCCCGAGGTTATCGAAGCCCTGGCCGGAAGGGTCGGGACCTCTAGCAGGTACAGCCATACCCTGCAGAAGGAAATGATGTACCTGGCCGTGCCGCTGAGGGCCGGGGGACAGGTTGTCGGCGTGCTGAGGACCTCGATGCCGCTGACTTTCATCGAGCGCGCCCTGGGCAATGTCTACGAGAAAATCGCCCTGGGAGGGCTGGTGGTGGTGCTGCTGGCGGCAGGGGTGATCCTCTGGATGTCCCGGCGGATCAGCCGGCCCCTGGTAGAGCTGAAGCAAGGGGCGGAACGTTTCTCCCGGGGTGATTTGGAGGATAAGCTGCGGGTGCCTGAAACCCTGGAAGTCGCGGCCCTGGCGGAAGCGATGAACCGGATGGCCGGGCGGTTGGACGACAGGATCCGCACTGTGGAGCGGCAGCGCAACGAGCTGGAGGCACTGCTTGGCGCCATGATCGAGGGAGTTATGGCGGTGGATGTGGACGAGCGCATTATCAACATGAACCGGGCCGCCGGGAAGCTTCTCAAGGTTTTTCCGTCAGAGGCCCGGGGGCGCAGCATCCAGGAAGTAGTGAGGATCAGCGGCCTGCAGCGGTTCGTGCAGACCGCCCTGGCCGGCCGGGAACCGGTGGAGAGCGAGATTATCCTGCACGACAGGGAAGACCGGTTCCTGCAGGTGCACGGGTCGATGCTGCGGGACCTGGACGGCCGGCTGGTCGGGACCCTGATCGTGCTCAACGATGTTACCCGCATCCACCAGCTCGAAAACATCCGCCGCGAATTCGTGTCCAATGTCTCCCACGAGCTCAAGACTCCGATCACCTCGATCAAGGGTTTTGTCGAGACCCTGCTCGACGGGAAACCCAAGGCCCCGGAAGACGTGCAGCGGTTCCTGGAAATCATCTCCAGACAGGCCGACCGCCTGAACGCCATTATCGAGGATATCCTCAGCCTCTCCAGGATAGAGCAGGAAGCCGAAAAGGCGGAGATACCGCTCGAGCGCGGGCGGATCAGGGAGGTCCTGGCAGCGGCAATCCATTCCTGCAAAGTAAAGGCGGAGGCAAAAAAGATAACTATCGCGCTGGAATGCCCGGAAGACCTGTCAGCCGGGATCAATGCCGCGCTCCTGGAACAGGCGGTGGTGAACTACATCGACAACGCGATCAAATACAGCGAGCAGGCGGGAGCGATCCAGGTCCAGGCGTCCGGCGGGGACGGCGAGGTGGTGATCAGTGTCCGCGACCACGGCTGCGGGATCGAGACGGTCCACCTGCCAAGGCTGTTCGAGCGCTTCTACCGGGTGGACAAGGCCCGCAGCCGCAAGCTCGGCGGCACCGGGCTCGGGCTTTC
>JAFGTO010000019.1 GCA_016934095.1 Candidatus Glassiibacteriota bacterium | reverse complement strand
GAGAACTCGACCTCGGCGCTGACCCCGTGCTCCTGCAGGTAGCGGCGCGCGATATTGACCACCTCGGTGGCGATCCTCTTGCCCTCGAGGTCCTTGACCGAGGTTATGCCGCAGTCGTTGGGCACGGCCAGCACCCAGCGCACCGGTCTCATGCTCTGCTTGGCGTAGACCAAGTCGGCCACTTCCACCACTTCGGCGCCGTTTTCCACGATCCAGTCCTTGCCGGTAAGCCCGGCGTCGAACACCCCGTCCTGGACATAGCGGGCCATTTCCTGCGCCCTGATCAGCATGGCTTCCAGCTCGGGGTCGTCTATCGAGGGGAAGTAGCTGCGCTCGGAGATGCTGAAATTGTAACCTGCTTTGTGAAAAAGCTCCAGGGTGGCCTGCTGCAGGCTTCCCTTGGGCAGTCCAAGTTTGAGTTTCATCTGCTAAGACCTCTCGTTTTCGAGCTGTTTATCAGGCGTTCGGGTAAATTCGGTTTCCGGTACAACCTTAAGGGCCGGGATACACTTCGACACCCCTGGCCGCGGATTCGAGGATCGCCAGGCAGGCCGCCACGGTGGCCCGGCCGCTGGCCCCATCGCTGCGGTTGACCGCCCCGCTGCGCAGGGTGTCCGCGAACTCGACGAACTGTTGGACATAGCCGGTGATCAGCCTCCCGGGCCCGTAGGGCATGGGGTCGGGCCGCTCGCTGCGCAGCATGGCACCCCCGGCGAACACCGAGACCCGGTTGTCCAGGAAGTCGAGCTGCAGCATGCCGCTTTCCAGGTAGACCCTGGTGCAGTCCAGGTTGGTTTGGCCGTAGCCGGAGAGGGTGAGAGTGGCGCTCAGGTCCCGGTTGTCGAAAGTATAGAACACCTGGGTATGCCCCTCGATCCGATAGCCCGGCCTGGCCGCGCCCAGCACTGCGCGCACGCTCCTGACCTCGGAGCCGGCCAGGTAGCGGAAGCGGTCGGTGAAATGGATCACCGGGTTCATCACCACCCCCCCTCCGGAGAGCGCCGGGTCGAGCTGCCAGCCAGTGCGCTTGGAGCCGAAATAGTTGAGGACCTGCGAGTCCTCGATCATCAGCACCCTGCCGAACTCGCCGGAGGTGATCAGCCGGTGCAGGTGCATGGTGCCCGGGTAATAGCGCAGGGTCTGGCCGACCATCAGCAGCCTGCCGGCCCGCCCGGCCGCCTCGATCATCCGGTCGCAGTCTTCGAGGCTCAGGGCGAAAGGCTTCTCCACCAGGACATGCTTGCCCCCTAAGATGGCCTTGAGCGTGTCCTGAAGGTGTATGCCGGGCGGGGTAGCCACGGCGATGACATCGATGTCATCTGCTCCGGCCATGGCCTCCACCGTGCGGGGCTCGACCTCGTACGCTTTAGCGAAAACGGCGGCTTTGTCCATGTTCCTGCCGCCGACAGCCACCGGGTGCCAGTCTTTCAGGAAATGCGCCGCGGTAACGAAACTCACCGCCGCATCGCCGTAGCCGACAATGCCGAGTCTCAGCCGGTCCAATAAAACCTCCGTAAAAAACGGTCGGGACCGCGATAAATCACCTGAATTTGCTCACCGTGGCCACGAAATCGGCCATTTTCTCATGGTCCTTGATCCCGGGGGATTTCTCCAGGGAGCTCGATACATCCACGGCGAAAGGCCGGACCCGCCGGACAGCCTCGACCACGTTGTTCGGCCCGAGTCCGCCGGCCAGGATGATCGGCCGCTGTCTCTGGGCCTCTGCCGCCCACTGCCAGTCGAAAGTCTTGCCGGTCCCGCCGGGAGTGTCTTTCTGGTAGCTGTCGAGGAGGATCCCCACTTCCAGTGGGTATTCTTCGATCTTCCTCAGGTCCAGCCTGCTGGCCAGGCGGAATCCTTTAATACACCTGATAGGTCCCAGGGACTTGCAGTATTCGGCGCTCTCCACTCCCTGGAGCTGGACCGCATCGAGGCCGGCCAGGCCCACGATGGAGTGCAGGATGTTGATATCCTCGTCCACGAACACGCCCACGGCGGAGACCAGGGCGGGCAGGCGGCTGATGATGTCCGCCGCTGCGGCCGGCTCGACATAGCGCGGGCTCGGGGGATGGAAAATAAAACCCAGGGCGTCCACTCCCAGCTCCACCGCAGCCATGGCATCCTCGATTCGGGTGATACCGCAAATTTTAATACGTACTCTCATGATGAGACTCCGGTCATCAGTTTCCTGGCCGCGGCGGCCGGGTCGGGCTGTCGCATCAGGTGCTCGCCGACCAGCACGGCATCGTAGCCCAGCCCGCCAAGGGTGAGAATGTCTTGATAAGTGCCGATCCCGCTTTCCGAGATTTTCAGCTTGCCGGCCGGGAGCATCTTCGCCAGCCTGGCCGAGGTCTCCAGCGAGACCTCGAAGGTGCCTAGGTTACGGTTGTTGACCCCGATCAGCGAGGCCCCGGCCTCGACTGCCCGCGCCGCCTCGCCTTCGTCGTGCACCTCCACCAGGGCATCCAGGCCGAGCTCCGCCGCCAGCGAGACAAAATCACCGAGGGCGGCCTGCTCCAGGGCGGCCACGATCAGCAGCACGCAGTCGGCGCCCAGCAGGCGCGACTGGTATACCTGGTAAGCGCTGATGGTAAAGTCCTTACGCAATATCGGCAGGTCGCAGGAGCGCCTGGCTGTCTCCAGGTGTTCATCCGATCCCTGGAAGTATTTGCTGTCCGTCAGCACGCTCAGGGCCGCAGCCCCGCCTTTGCGGTAGGCAGAGGCCAGGGCGGCCGGGTCGAAATCCCCGCGGATCAGGCCCCTGGAGGGGCTGGCCTTCTTGATCTCCGCCACCAGCGAGACCCCCGGGGCCGAGAGTGCTTCCGAGAACTTCAAACCCTTTGCCGGGGGCAGGTCCCTCAGTCCGGCCCTGAGCTCGGCCAGGGGCCTGCTGCGCTGCAGGGCTTCCACTTCCAGCCGCTTGTGGGCGGTTATCTCTTCCAGGATGCTCATTCTTTCAGGTTACTCAAGGCTGCCAGGCGCTCCAGTTTTTCGGCGGCCAGGCCGTCATCCAGCGCCCGGGCCGCCTTTTCCACCGCCTGCCCGATAGTCAGCCCTTCATCGTAAGCGCTGATCGCCAGTCCTGCATTGAGGCAGACTATGTCTCGGTACGGCCCCTTGCCGCCTGCAAAGAGCTCCCGCATGATCTGCGCGTTCCGCGCGTCGTCCCCTCCGAGGACCGCTTCCACCGGGTGGGTTTCCAGGCCGAAATCGGCGGGCGAGATCTCATGGCACCGAATTTCCCCTCCCTTGAGCTCGGCGACCCGGGTGGGGCCGCTGAGGGCGGCCTCATCCAGACCCCCGTGGCCGTGTACCACGTAGGCCCTGCGGCTGCCCAGCCGCTGGAGCACCTCGGCCAGTGTCCGGCAGAGCTCCGGGTCGTAGACCCCCAAAAGCTGGCATTCGGCGCCCGCCGGGTTGGTAAGCGGGCCCAGGATGTTGAACACGGTACGGATGCCGATTTCCCGCCGCGGGCCGATAGCGTGTTTCATCGCCGGGTGGAACAGCGGGGCGAAAATGAAGCAGATCCCGGCCTGGTCCAGGCAGCGGGCCACCGTGTCCGGGCCGGCTTCCAGGTTTACCCCCAGCTCTTTCAGCACGTCGGCGCTGCCGCAGCGGCTCGACACCGAGCGGTTGCCGTGCTTGGCCACCGGCACGCCCGCGCCGGCGGCCACGAATGCGGCCGCGGTGGAGATATTGAAGCTGCCGGAGCCGTCCCCGCCGGTGCCGCAGGTGTCGAGCACGCTGGAATGGGCCTGCGATTTAACCGGGGTCACCTTGTCGCGCATCACGCGGGCGAAAGCGGTGATCTCCCCGACAGTCTCACCTTTTATGCGCAGGGCGGTGAGCAGGGAGGCGATCTGCGAGGGTAGCGCCCTGCCCTCCATGATAAGCTGCATGGCCCGCTCGGCTTGTTCATCGCTCAGGTCCCTGCCTTCCACCGCCAGGCGGATGAATTCTACCAGGGTTTCCATCGGGCGTCTTTCCGGGGTTCGTTCTTTATGTTTTCGTTTTGCCGGAACGGTATCCAGTCAGAGTATTCTTTTAAAGCACAGAGGCACAGGGGCACAAAAGCCCCGCCACCCCACCTGTAGGGGCACGGCGTGCCGTGCCCGTAGCCGGTTCGCCTCGAAGCCTCAGGGCGAGGATAAAAGACAGGCATAAAGACCCCGCCGCTCATCCAGGGCGCGGCATGCCGCGCCCCTACGGCAGAATACGATGTTGCAGTCTCGCCCTTGATTGGGCGATCTCGAGGCCCCGGGCGCGGAATAAAAACTCCCCTCTACCAAGAGGGGTGCCTGCCGCAGGCAGGCGGGGTGTGTGATCCTGCCGCCTCGCTGCCCGCCCGCGGACGAGTAACAAGGGGTCTAGCTCCCAGCCCGGCTCGCGCTGTGCGTCAAACGTCAGGTTT
>JAFGTO010000185.1 GCA_016934095.1 Candidatus Glassiibacteriota bacterium | reverse complement strand
CTGCCGAGGTGGCCCACTCCCACCACGGCGACTTTCGGGGGGGTCATCCGCCGCTCCATAGATCGGTTTTACCTGGCGATTGTCCGGGGTGCAGGGAGGGGTCTGGATTCGAGACAGCCCTCCCTGGGCCGGCCGGCTGCTTACCTCTGAAATATAAGGGCGGCAGATTCTTTTAGCAAAGTGTTTCACTCGCCGCAGAGGCCCCCGGAGATAAGGATGCCCTTACCTGCGCAGAGTTAGAGGGGTTTCGGAACTTGACAGTAATATCAAGGTAAAGGTATATTATTCTATTCTGAATATATACTGGCGGCAACAGCGCCCGATCACGGAACAGGTTTAATGCTAAAAAGATACCTCCAGGTCTTGATCTTTCTTTGCGCCACGGCCAGCCTGGCTGTCGCAGCCGGGGATACTTCCTACAACGCCAAGGCTGTCCGGGAGCTGCTGATGGGCTACGAGCAGTTCATCCAGGGCAACCATGCGGAGGCTGCGGAGCTGATCGGCCGGGCTTGCGACTACGACAAGAACAGTGTCTTACTGAAAGTGCTCTACGCCAGGGTCCTGTTCAACGCCGGCCGCTACCGCGAGGTGATCGGAGCCTTGAGACCGCTGCTCGACCGGGAAGATTCGCTCGAGACGGATGTATACGGCATGTTGGCCGTCTCCTGCCAGGAGACCGGCGACAAGGAAGAGGCGATCGGATACTATAAGCTGGCGCTGAAGTACGACCCTGACGAGAAGTGGGCCCGCCGTCAGCTGCTGGACCTGCTCAACCAGGAGTCGCGCTTCCAGGAGATGATCCCGGTCTACAAGCCGCTGCTCGACCCGGAGGAACCCGGCTACGCAGTGGATTTATACCAGCTGGGTGCGATTTACCTGAAGATCGGCGGGCAGGACCTTGCCCGCGAGTGTCTCGAGCAGGCGGTCCAGGCCGACAGCGCCCTTGCCGAGGCCCACCGCCTGCTGGGGAACCTCTATGAGATCCAGGGTCGCTGGAATGAGTCCCTCGAGCATTACCTGGCTTACCTGGAGCTGAGCCCCGATGAGGCGGACCAGATGCTAGACCGGGTGCTGGCGGTGGCGCTGCGCTCGGCATACCCGGCTTACTCCGGCGCGGAAGCGGCGGACACTACTTTCGCCAGTGAAGACAGTATCGCCTGGCGGAGTTTTTTAAAGAAGATCGAGGACCTGGCATCCGGGGGAGACTCGCTGAACCCGGTTTTTTCGAGGGTTACGGCTATCGGGTACGAGGCACTGGGTCAGCCTGACAGGTCGGTAGAGATCTACCGGGAGATCCTCGCCCGGCAGCCCGGGGACAAAATGTCCCGCAGGGGCCTGCTGAGAGTGCTCAACCTGCAGGGCCGCTACCAGGAGATGATCGAGGTCTATCAGCCGCTTCTCGTGCCGGGAAGCGGCAACTATGCCCGCGACCTGTTCCAGATCGGCCAGCTCTTTTTCAGGACCGGGCAGAAAGATAAGGCCGGGGAATGCTTTGAAAAGTGCGTGGCTGTGGACAGCATGCTGGGCGAGGGCTACCTGCTGCTGGGCAACCTCCGCCAGCAGGCGGGACAATGGAAGCATTCCCAGCAATACTACCTGAAATACCTGAGGCTCAATCCCGGGTCGCTCCCCGGTCTTTTCGACAAGCTGCTGCTGGTCTCGATGAGGGCCGCCGACTTCGAGTCTCCGATCGTCTTACTGGAGGACCTGCTGGAAGAGCAGGATGACAGCGATCCGGTACGGGAGCAGCTCGGCACCCTTTACTACCACGCCGACAGGTTCGGGGAGGCGCTGGAGCTGCTGGAGCCGCTGGCAGAGCGGGAAGCCCTGAGTGCCAACGGCTATTATACCCTGGGTTTCCTCTACAGCCGGCTGGAGCGGCCGGGCGATGCACTGGAGGCGTTCAACCGGGTCAGGCAGGAGCAGCCCGATTTCACCCCGGTCTATCTGGTTCTCGGCAGGCTTTATTTTACCGTGAAGGACCTTGACGGGGCTGAGGAAGTCTTTTCCGAGGGCCTGGAGCGGACAGCCGGGGACGACAGGGAAAAACGCCTGGATTTCCTTTTCGGACTGGTCAATGTCTGCCACGAGCGGGGTGATACTGTCAGGACCGAGAGCCTGCTGAAACAGATTCTCGGGGAGAAACCGGACCACGCCCCGGCGCTCAATTACCTGGGTTATTTCTATGCGGAGCGCGGGGTGAAACTCAAGGAAGCGCGCAGGCTGATCGACCGCGCCCTGGAGAAAGAGCCCGGGAACGGGCATTACATCGACAGCCTGGGCTGGGTGCTGTTCAGGATGGGGCGCACCGAGGAAGCTCTGGGTTATATCAAGGCTTCCCTGGAGGCCATCGGAGACCACCCCGAGGTTTACGAGCACCTGGGTGATATCTATTACGCCCAGGGCAAGTACGAGCTGGCACTGCAAGCCTGGAACAAGAGCCTGGACATGAACGGCAGCAACCAGGCGCTCAGGCAGCGAATGGAGCGCCTGAAGGCCGACAAAGATTCGGTGGGGAGCAAAAGATAAATCTGAAAGAGGTTAAAAGATTCCGCAGGCGCGCACCCTGGGTGCTGTGTCTTTTCCTGCCGGCGATAGCCGGCTGTGCGGCGGGCATGCAGAAAAGGCTGCCCGGCATGGCTGTGCCGCCGGAGGAGGTGGTCGAGGCGCTCAAGCGGCTGGATGATCACCTGAACACGGACAAGCAGATCTTCCGTGTCCGCCTGCTCGACAAAGGGAGGACTTTCAGCGGCGATGGAGCGCTGGTTTACAGGTCGCCGGATACGCTGCAGATGAGTATCTACGGGCCCCCGTTCACCACGCTCTGGATGCAGTTGCTCTCGCGCGGCGACTCGATAACCGTGGTCCTGCCCAAGGATAACCGGGTAGTGCGGGCCATGCGCTCCGACACGCGGGAGATAGCCGAGCTGGCGAACAGCCGCGGGCTTACCGACGGCGAGTTCCTGGGCGGGGTTACCGGCGTTTACCAGATAGAGCGTTTCCTGCACCCGGGCACGGAGGCCGAGGCCGCGGCGGAGGGGCAGATCCTGAGGCTGCGCCTGTTGGATGACCAGACTGTCTGCGAGTTTGTCTACGACAAGGGGCTGGAGGCGGTGGTGCGTTTCGTGCGCTACCGCAAAGGCCGGCTCAGCCGGGAGATTATCCGCAGCGACTTTGAAGAGGTGCAGGGAATGAAACGGCCGAGGAAGACCGTTTACCGGGATTACCTGGCCGACCGTGAGATTACCGTGCTGGTCGGCAAAGAGGAGATAAATCCCGACCTGGAGGACTCGTCTTTCGAAATTATCCTTCCGGAGGGCTCCTGAGAAAGGAGTTTCCGGAAGGCAGGGCTTTTTCCCGGAGGGCCCGGGGCGCGGCAATACCGCCCGGCTCATGCACTTTTAACTTTACCGCAGCCGGGAAGTGTGATAACATTTCTGAAGTCCGGCTTTGCTGCAGGAAGGAACATGCATAGACTACCGGCATGGTTTCTCTTTCTGGTCTCCGGCATGGTTGCGGTATCGGCCGTGTCTTGCAGCCATTACAGTACCACCGGACGGTTGCCGCAGCACATCAAGACAGTCTATATTCCTACTTTCGAGAACGAGACCGCGGAGTTTTCCCTGGCCCAGGAGATCACGGATGCGGTAACCGAGCGGTTCCTCAGCGAGGCCAACCTGAGGCTGGGCGAGGCCGGGGACGCGGATGCGCAGATAGAGGGCAAGGTAAGACGTTACTACGAGGAAGCCGAGACTTTCAGGCAAACCGCAGGGATCGAGGTCAGCGGCAGGCGGGTGACTATCGTGCTGGAAGTCGAGTTTGTCGACCGGGTGGACAACAAGACCCTCTGGCAGGAACGTAACTTCAGCCGCTGGGCGGTTTACGAGCCGGACAAGGAAAGCGAGCAGGAAGCGGCTCGCAGGGTGGTTTCCCTGCTGGCCGACGACCTTATCTCCAGCGTTCTTCAGCAGTGGTAGCTCCCCGGTAAAGGGACCCGCCGGACCGGGGTCCCGGGAGTTCCGAAGATGCTCAACAACAGCGTCCTGGTACTGAACAGCAGCTTTCAGCCGCTGCATGTCTGCCAGGCCAGGCGGGCACTGGTCCTGGTCATGGGCGGCAAGGCCGAGGTGCTCGAGTACTACGATCACCTGTACGTGCGCTCGGTGGCCCAGCGCTTCCGGCTGCCCAGCGTAGTGCGGCTGATGAGGTATATCAGTACCGACCGGCGGGCGATCAACCTCAACCGGCGCAACATCCTCAGGCGGGACGGCCACCGCTGCCAGTACTGCGGCACCACGCGGCTGCCCCTGACCACCGACCACGTGGTCCCCCGCTCGATGGGGGGAGAGGACACCTGGGAAAACCTGGTCACCGCCTGTGTCAACTGCAATAACAAGAAGGCCAACCGCACGCCGCAGAGGGCAGGTATGAGGCTGCTCTCCCGGCCCAAACGCCCGCATTACTTCTCTTTTATCTATTTCTACCACTCCCAGTCCGTGAAGAACTGGCGGCGCTACCTGTTCCTTGAATAATGACCGGTCTCCGCGACAAATACGCTGCGGGCCGGCTTGTCCGGGCGGGAATCCCCCGGAGCTTCCAGGCTTGCCCCGTAAGCGAGGACCTCCGATGAACCGGGAGACTGACTCATCCGGAAGGTTTGCCTCCGGCACGCTCCTGCTGGTTTCGCTGGCGGCGGTGAAACTCCTGGTCCATCTAGCCTCCAATGCTTATTTCAACTACGGTTTCTTCCGGGACGAGTTCTATTACATCGCCTGCGGGGAACACCCGGCCTGGGGCTATGTCGATCATCCCCCGCTGGCTCCGGTCCTGGTATCGCTGGCCCGCGCCCTCTTCGGGGATTCGATCTTCTCGATCCGCCTGCTGCCGGCCCTGGCCGGTGCGCTGGTGGTTTTCCTGACCGGGCTGATCGCCCGTGAATTGGGAGGCGGCAGGTTCGCCCAGGCGCTGGCGGCTACGGCCGCCGTAGTGGCGCCGATCTACCTTGTCCTGGATACGATTTTCTCGATGAACGCCTTTGACCTCCTGTTCTGGACCGTGGGCTTTTACCTGATCGTGCTGATAATCAAGACCGGCCGGGAAAAACACTGGTACCTGCTCGGCGCAGTGGCGGGGATCGGCCTGATGAACAAGATAAGCATGCTCTGGTTCGGGTTCGGGCTGCTGGCCGGGGTGCTGCTGTCGCCGCAGAGGAGGTCGCTGCTCGGGAAAGAACCCTGGATCGCCGCCCTGACCGCTCTCGTCATCTTCCTGCCGCACGTGCTCTGGCAGGCGGCCAACGGCTTTCCGACCCTGGAATTCATGCGCAACGCCACCCTCTACAAGATGGTGGACACGCCGGTAAAGTCTTTCCTGGCGGACCAGGTCATCTTGATGCAACCGCTGGTTTTCCCGCTCTGCCTGGCCGGACTGTGCTATTACCTGTTTCACCGGGAGGGTCGTCGCTACCGGCTGCTCGGGTTTCATTTCCTGGCGGTCCTGGCGGTCCTGCTGTTCGCCGGGAAAAGCAAGGCATACTACCTGGCCCCGGCTTACCCGGCCCTGCTGGCTTCCGGCGCGGTGCTGTTCGAGCGGGCAACGGCCAGGAAGGTCCTGGAGCGGCTCAGACCGGCCTACCTGGCCGTCATCGCTGTCGGGGGGATCGTTACCGCTCCCCTGGCCCTGCCTGTCCTGCCGGTCGAAAAATACATCAGCTACCAGAACTCCCTGGGGATCGCACCCGGGCCGATGGAAAAACACGAGATGGGCAAGCTGAACCAGTTCTTTGCCGACATGCACGGCTGGGAGGAAATGGTCGCAGAGGTTGCCAGGGTCTATAACCGGCTCTCGACCGAGGAGCGAGAGGAATGCCTGCTGTGTTTCTCGAACTATGGGGAAGCCGGGGCGGTGGATTTCCTGGGCCGGAAATACGGTCTGCCCGGTGCGATCTGCGCGCATAACAACTATTTCCTGTGGGGACCCGGCACCCGCTCCGGCAAAGTGGCCATTGTCCTGACCGGGGACCGCCGGGGCCTGGAGACCATTTTCGAGCAGGTCGAGCAGGCCGGCTTTGTCCGCAATGAGTACAGCATGCCCTTCGAGAACCTTCCCGTATTCCTCTGCAGAAACCCCAGGCGTCCTTTGGCGGAAATCTGGCCCGGGCTGAAACATTATATATGATCCCGCGGGGAGGGGGAGACTAGCCGGTGGAGAGGCTGACCAGCCTGGACAGGATAAAGTGCCTGAGTTTCAGCCCCTGGGAAAAAGTGCCGGGACTCTGCCAGGGAGTTACTGTCAGGAGCCGGGAAAGCGAGTCCGATGGCTTTTTCGGGCTGCTGGCCGGGGAGCTCGCGGCCCGGGGGTTCCGCTTCACCGCCAGGGTGAGACAGGTGCACGGCTGCAGGGTGGTGCCGGTCTCCGCAAGTGAGCCGGACAGGGGAGCCCTGCCCGAGGCGGACGGCCTGGCGGCTGCCGGGGGTTCCGCTACCGCCTTTGCAGTAACCGTGGCCGACTGCGTGCCGGTCTTCCTGCTGGATACCTCCTCATGCTGCCGGGCTGTCCTCCACGCAGGCTGGCGGGGCACCGCCGCCGGCATCCTGGAGCGG
>JAFGTO010000184.1 GCA_016934095.1 Candidatus Glassiibacteriota bacterium | reverse complement strand
GGCCAGCCTCGAGGTCTTCGAGACAGAGCGGGTGCTCGAGTTCCTGCAGCCGAAAATCGAGCTGTTCCACCGCGCCCTTGACTGCGAGGTCGCCCCGCTCGAGATCGTGGGCGAGGTGCGCCGCTGCGGTTTGATGGTGGGCATCGAGCTGGTAGCCGACCGGCAGAGTGCAAAGCCTTTCCCGCCCGGCTCGAACATGGGGCGCAGGGTAATCCTGCAGGCGCGCAGCAGAGGGGTGATCATCCGTCCGCTCGGCGACGTGGTGGTGCTGATGCCGCACCTCTCGTTCACCGGAGATGAGCTGGCCGAGCTGGTCCGGGTGGCTGCGGAGTCGATCGCCGCTGCACAGGCAGAGCTCGCGTCGCTGGCCGGAGCGAAGAGCTGACTTGCCCCTTTACGAACATTAACCGCGGAGCCGGATTCTTGCTTTTACTGAGGACTCTTTCCAGGTCATCGCTTGCCGCCGGGTTTGCTGCTGCGGTTTTCCTGCTGGTCTGCGGCCTGACGCCCCGGCCGGTTTTCCCGGCTGATGATGGATCGCAGGTCCCTGTTGATTCCGCAGCAGTCCTTGCCGATTCCTTGGGCCGGGCGGCCGGCCACGGCCCGCCGGATTCGGCGGGCACGGCTGATACCCTCTGCGCAGATTCCGCTGCAGGCCCGCTGCCTGCCAGGGAAGAGATCCCGGAGCCTGATTCGCTGCCGCCTGCGTTGTCTGTCGATTCTGTGACAGCACCGATAGACACTCTTTCCGGGGCCGGGATCCCCGCGCCCCTGCAGGAGGAGACAGATACGGTTTTCAGCGAGCCGCAGAGCGATAATCCCCTGGCACTGAGGTACAACGGGATCTATATCAGCGGGGCCACCGCAGGCATCCGCCGAAAGGTCGAGGAATTCATCGACAGCGTACGGGGCACGGTAGTCGGCGGGTTCGTAATCGACATGAAAGACGACCACGGAAGGCTCTCCTATACCAGCAGCCTGCCCCTGGCCGCTGAGATCGGAGCCAATACCAGGCGTCTCCGGGATCCCGCCGGGCTGGTGGAGGAGTTGCACGGGCACGGCCTCATCGCCTGCGCCAGGGTGGTGGCTTTCAAAGACCCCCTGCTGGCGGGCCATGCCGCCGGAGACAGCACCTGGCCCTACGCCGTGCTCGACTCGGCCACCGGCGCTCCCTGGGAGCAGGATAACGGCGAGCTCTGGGCGAACCCCTACGATGAGCGGGTGCATGACTACCTGCTGGGAATCATCGGAGAGCTGATTTCTTTCGGCTTCGACCAGATCCAGTTGGATTACACCCGTTTTCCTACCGATGGCAAGATCGGCCACTGCTGGTACCCGGTTACCATCGACTCGCTGAACCGGGCAGACGTGATGAGGCTGTTCCTCTCCAAGGTGAGCCGGACCCTGGAAGGCAGCCGGGTGTCGCTGGCCGTAGATGTATTCGGCTGGGTTCCCTGGCTGCACAAAGACCGGAATTACTGGATCGGGCAGGATTACGATATGATAGCCGAACACGCGGACGTTGTCTGCCCGATGCTCTACCCCTCGCATTTCCCCAGGGAGTTCAAGGCGGAATACAAGGAGAAGCGGGCTTACAGCATCGTGCGGGAGGGTACCCTGAAAGGGATCAGGCGGCGGGGCAGCCGCTCTACCGGGGTGCAGCCCTATATCCAGGGCTTCAAGTGGCGGGCCCCTTCTTTCGGCTCCCGGTACATTCTCGACCAGATGCGGGCCGCAAAGGAGAGCGGGGCGGTAGGCTGGATTCTATGGAACGCCTCCAATAATTACGCCCCGCTGTGGAAAGCCCTGAAAGATGAGAGAGATGAAATTGAAGCCGAATGATGGATTTTTTTTCCGATTTTGCCGTCAATGTGGGAAATTTATTCCTTAAAAAACGTTTTATTGCTTGAAAAATGTACTGTGCGTTTATAAATTAAAGAAAAGAAAGGAAGTTTAATAGTCCGCAAGACGGCCGCTGACTGTGTGCCGGATCCGGATAAGACGGACTTTTTGTTGACGGGAGCCGCTTCTATTTTTTGCTGCTTTTAACCAGCGGTTCCGGGTTCTCTCGTTCCGTATAGTGCGGCATTTTTTGTGGAGGAGGCAAGTATATGGCGAATTTGAAGGTATTAGCCGTGGATGATTCCGCCACCATGAGAAGGATCATTGTCAACACTCTTAAGCGTATCGGTATTGAAGATGTTGTCGAGGCGGAAGACGGGGCCGATGCTTATGCCAAGCTCGAAACGGAAGCGGGAATAAATTTTATTATCACCGATTGGAATATGCCCAACATGAGTGGTCTGGAATTTGTAAATAAGGTACGGGCAGGACAGTTCAAAGGGATACCTATCTTGATGGTTACCACCCGCAGTATCAAGGAAGATATAATCGAGGCGATGAAAGCAGGTGTTAACAGCTACATTGTCAAACCCTTTACTCCGCAGACCCTGAAAGAAAAAATGGACCAGGTTATCGGTTCCTGAACTCACGAGTGCCTCCATTATGGATGAAATAGTCGTTACAGATCAGGAAATAGGGAAGTTTGAACAGCGGGAAGACGGTGTCTACCTTTCGGTCTACCGTGAGAAGCGCGACCTCTTCGATTTCGAGGATCTCCGCAAGGAAATTATCCGCAAAGGCGTAGTAAACGCCGATTTCGAAGTGATCCGCAAGATCTGGCAGGACGCCAGCGGCGAATCGTTGAAGATCGCCGATTATTTTGAAAGGTACGACACCCTTAAGGATAAGTATATCGAGGTCTCGGTCGCGGACAACGTGATGGAAGCCTACCTTTCGCTGGGTGTACCTGAGGGCATAGCGGAAATCACGGTTAACGACGTGCTTTATAAGCTTTACGAGCGCGGGGTGGAATGCGGTATCGACGAGAAGCTGATCGATAAGCTGTTGAAGGACGGCCAGCCGGTTCGCAAAGCCGTGGTAGCGCGCGGCAAACCCCGGGTCGACGGCCAGGATGCCAAGATAGACATGAAGATCGATATCGAGAAATCGAGCCAGCCGCTGATCAACGAAGACGGGACAGTCGATTTCAAGAATATCAACCTGATCAAGGTCGTGGACAAGGACCAGTTGCTGGCGGTGAAAACCCCGGCCACTCCGGGTGAGGTCGGCTTTACGGTCACCAATAAAAAACTGGAGCCACGGCCGGGAGAAGACGAGCCGATGCCGAGGGGTAAGAACACCTACCTCTCGGAGGACGAGTTGTCGCTGTACTCCTCGCTGATCGGGAATGTTTTCTACGAAGACCACCTGCTCCACGTGGAGAATGTCTACGTGGTCCGCGGCAATGTGGACTATTCCACCGGCAACATCTCCTATCCCGGCGATGTGATCATCAACGGGGACGTGAAAGCGGACTTCCAGGTGCATACCGAGGGCAACATCTTTGTCCGGGGAACTGTCGAAGCCGCAGAGCTGGTTTCAACCAGCGGAAACATCGAAGTCAAGAAAGGAATTATCGGCACCCAGAAAGAGAAAAAAGCCAAGGTGGTGGCCGACGGCTCGGTGAAGGCGCTCTTTATCCAGGAGGGTGTCGTTTCCGCCGGCAAGGATGTCGAGGTCGGCTCCTACATCCTCAACAGCGTGATCCACGCCGAGAGCGAAGTCCGGGCTATGAGAGACCGCGGGTTGATCGCCGGCAGCACTGTTTTCAGCGGCAGCTGCATTCGCGCTAAAACCATCGGCTCGATGAGCGATACCAAGACCTCGATTAAGGTGGGTAAGATTATCAAGGATGAAGTTAATTTAAAACACCAGGACCTTGAGGAAGAATTTTCCGTACTGGCGGAGGAAGACAAGCTGCTGCGCAAGCGGTTGGACTTCCTCGACCTGCTGAAAAAAAGACTGCCCAAGTTCCCCCCCGAAAAAGAGAAAGAGCTCGCCCTGCTGTTGGAAAAAATAAAAAAACTGGAGCAGATTAAAAACGACGTTGTCCAGGAACAGGAAGATTTTAACGCAAAGTTCGTAGACCAGTTCGGCAAGGAGCGCAGGATCTATGTGCTGCAGAACCTGTGGCCGGGTGTATTGATCGGGATCAATGAGGTCGTGAGGAAAGTCGAGGGGAGACAGAGAAGGGTGATGGCCGAGCTGGAAGAGAACCAGATTGAATTCAAGCGCGTATCGCTCAAGGATGCCGCCGGGGACGGCACCGGTCAGGCCACCGATATCGAAGAGGACGAAGAAGGAGAAGAATGATCGCCACCGTCGATCTTTCGATCGCCACCGCCGATCTTTCGCTTGACCGGTCCGGGAAAGATCGGGGATACCTGACCGAAATGATTGATTGAAGACTCCCCTTGAGCAAGCTCAAGGAGAATCTTCAATTGTCGGGATATTGCTATTTTCATTCGCTCGCACTCCCTAAGCGGCCAAGCCACGGGGAATGCGCTCGGTCGTTTAACTCAGGCGATACAAGGGATGGCAAACCACGACATCCTGCTTGTTGATAATGAACTGCTCAGCCGGGAGCTGTTGACCAATTATCTGAAACACAGCGGCTTCGCTGTCCAGGTGGCGGCTGACAGCGGTGGGGCCGTGAAAACGATCTCGCGAAACAGGTTCTCCCTGGCGATTATCAGCAGTGGGGTCGGAGTGAAAGAAGTTGTCGGGCTGATCGCCCGGATTCATTCCAGACAGAAGCTCTCTCTGGTCTATCTGCTGGTTCCACAAACCGGCGCTTTCGATGCGGACCGCTTGGGTGAGATCGGAGCTTACGATATTATCGTCAAGCCGTTCCGTCTGGAGGACGTGAAGCTGAAAATGCGCCACGCCCTCGAATTACTCGCCTTGAGAAACCAAGCCCGCGAATACTCCGAGAAACTGCTGAAGCTTGAAAGCCGTCTCGAACGGTACGAAGCGGCAAAAGAATGTGTAGAAATACCGGATATTTCCTCGACAGAGCCGCCGCAGAACGACCGGAATCCTGATCCCGGAGCGGAAGGTAAAAAAACGGGTCAGGCTTCCCGGATTCCAGCCCGGCTCGGAGAGAAGGAATATCGCAAACAGCAGCGGAATAAAGAGAACGGCATTGAGACTATTGAACAGATCCGGCGTCTGGACGAGTTGCGTAAAGCGGGTATCCTGACCGAGGATGAGTTCAAAAAAAAGAAAAAAGAACTCCTTAACAGAATCTAGCTACCCCCGAGTGCTATCCGATGACCCGGACCATTCCCCAGATACTTGAAATATATTCAGTTACTGCCCTGGAACACGTCAACAGCGGGGTACTGGCGGTTAACCTCAAGGGCGAAGTGGTGATGTTTAACCAGGCGGCCGAGGCGATCACCGGGTATGAGCGCGCCGAGATCCTGGGAAACAGTTATCAGGGGCTGCCTTTTTATGCGACCGGGAAGAGCCGGGATGTAATCGCCGGGTTTCTTGAAAATGGGGAGCTGCAGAGCGGCAGCAACGAAAAGCCGCTCTGCCGTAAAGACGGGTCGAAAGTGCCGGTAGAATCGAGGATCAAGCCGGTCTGTGACGAAGATGGCAAGGTGGTCGGAGCGCTGGAGATCTTTACAGACTTGTCGACAATCAAAGAGCTCAAGGTCGAAGTCAACCGTTCCCGGACCCTGAGCGCCCTGGGTGAGATGGCCGCCAACGTCGCCCACGAAATCCGTAACCCTCTGGGGGGGATAGGCGGTTTCGCCGCCTTGCTCGAGCGGGACCTGGATGATGACGATCCCCGGCGGAACCTGGTCAAAAAAATCATCGAGGGAGTAGCCAGTCTTGACAAGATAGTTACCAACCTGTTGATCTATACCCGGCCGATCAAGCCCGACCTGCGCTGGATAGACCTGACCGCCTACGTGGATGAAGTGCTCTCCTTCGTGGAGGTGGAGCTCGAGAGCCAGCATCCCCGGATTGATGTCAGGCGCGAATTTCCAGGCTGTCAAGTCGGCGTCCGCATAGATCCCAGCCTGATGCAGCAAATCCTGTTGAATATCTTCCGCAATGCTATTTACGCGATGAAAAACAACGGCGGGTGCCTGATCATCAAACTTTCCAGCTCGGACAACGGCGGAAAGCTGAAAGACAAAAACGGTAAGAAAAAAGACTATATCGAGCTGCTTATCTCCGATAACGGGGTAGGCATGAGCCGGGAAGTCAGGGAGAAAATTTTCAACCCGTTTTTTACCACCCGTGAGGACGGGACCGGACTGGGCCTGGCGATCGCCAAGAAAATGATCCATGAGCAGCAGGGTTCAATCGATGTCTCCAGCCGGGTAGGGGTCGGCACGAAAGTTTCGATTTTATTACCACACTATCCGTGATTGAAGGGGAAAATATGGAGTTTAAGCGTATCCTCGTAGTAGATGATGAGCCGCTGATGAGGGATTTCCTGGTTGAGACCCTCCAACGTAAGAAATACGTTGTAGATGCTGTGGGCAGCGGTTCACAGGCCATTGAAAAGATCAAAGGCGACTACTTCGATCTGGTGATCACGGATATCCGGATGCCCGAGGTCAGCGGCATGGAGGTGCTCGACGCTGTCAAGAAGAACAGCCCGGAAACAGAAGTTGTCATGATCACCGCCTTCGGTACGATCGAAAACGCGGTGGAGGCGATGAAACTTGGAGCCTACCACTACCTGCAGAAGCCTTTTCAAGCCGATGCAATCGAAATCCTGGTCGAGCGCGCAATCGAGCGTCAGCGGCTAAGGGATGAAAACAGGACTTTACGCAACGACAATACTCAGCTCCGCAACCAGCTTAAAGAGAAGTACACTTTCAGCTCGATCGTGGGCTCGAGCGATGTGATGCAGAAGGTCTACGATACTATCGAGGTGATCGCTCCCAGCAAGGCCACGGTGCTTATCCATGGCGAAAGCGGCACGGGCAAGGAGCTGGTGGCGCGGGCGATTCATTACAACAGCCCGCGGCAGAGCAGGTCGTTTATCAAGCTCAATTGTGCGGCGCTGCCCGAGGGACTGATGGAAAGCGAGCTGTTCGGCCACGAGAAAGGTGCGTTCACCGGGGCGATCAGGTCTACCAAGGGGCGGTTCGAGTTGGCGGATAACGGTACCTTGCTGCTGGATGAGATCGGGGAGATGTCGCTGCCCCTGCAGGCCAAGCTGCTGCGCGTGCTGCAGGAAAGAGAATTCGAGAAAGTGGGCAACCCGACCCCGTTGAGTGTGGATGTCAGGGTGATCGCCACCACGCACCGGGACCTGAAAGAAGAGGTGAAGAACAACCGTTTCCGTGAAGACCTGTACTACCGCCTGAACGTGGTACCGATCTATCTTCCGTCGCTCAGGGAACGTATCGACGACATCCCGCTGCTGGTTGACCATTTCATCACCAAATACTGTGAAGAGAACGGGAAGCAGATCGAGGGCATCGAGGATGACGCTCTCGAGCTGTTGATGGCCCAGGAGTGGAAGGGAAATGTCAGAGAACTCGAAAACCAGATCGAGCGCGCGGTGGTTTTATGTCGCGAAGAAACGCTGAGCTTGCGGTATTTCCAGTTCGACCGCGAAATCTCCGGCGCAGCGGCCGGCCCTGGAATGGACGGTATCGTTGCGGGCATGACCTTGCGGGAAGTAGAGAAAAGACTTATTCTGAGCACACTCGACCAGGAAAAAAACAATCGTACACGCGCCTCTGAAATCCTTGGGATCAGTGTGCGGACTTTGCGGAACAAGCTGAACGAGTACTCCAAAGAAGGCGTTTTCGTCAAATCCTGACCTGCGGACGCTTGGCGCTTTAAAGCCTCAAGACAATAAGGTTGGATGATCGGAGACTTATATGGGCCGAAAACTAAGGAGCTTTGAAAATAAAAATTTCGGTCAATTGAGAAAGGCTGTCAAAGATGTTCTGGAGAGCTTTGAAAACGTCGATTCCAGCTCTTTAGCCAAATCTGAAAAAGAATTATTGAACAATGCAATAATAAGGACCAAAGGTTTTTTCAACGAGCTCGAAAAGTTTATTTTTTCCGTTGCCAAAGACCTTGAAATGACTAAGCAGGAGCTCAACAGGAGCTCGGACGAGCTCCTGGGGCAGGCCAGCCAGCAGTTGGGCAAAGTGACGGAATCCACCCGCAAGGTGGCGGATCAGGTGATGGACCGGGTGGATAAGATCTGTGAGAGCCAGAGCAAGGTTTTCCAGCGGCTGGGCGAGATGAAGGAATTATTGAAGAACCTGGATCCCGATCCCACCGCCAGGACAGTTGCCGAGTCCGCCGAGAAGATCGAAGAGATCGAAAACGAAATCCAGGCAGAAGCATTCGAGATCATGAATGAGATGCAGTTCCAGGATATCACCACCCAGCAAATCCATCAAGCCAACAATCTGATCGAGGAGGCGGAGAGGAAACTGATGGATTTCGGGCAGATCCTCGCCCTGGTGAGCGGGAAAAAGCCCAAAGCTAAACAGTCTCGGGCCGGAACCGGAGTTTTCGACCCCGGCGCCACTCTTGACAAAAGGGAGGAACGCCAGTCTTTGGCGGATGAGATCACCACCAGGTACGAAAAAAAGAAATAAAGCGCCCGCCGGATGCAGTCCTTCCCGGAAGACTGCGAGCATCTTAAACGGGCTGATAATAAAAAACCGGTTACCACGTATCAGGCTGAAAGAACAGGTCTGACTGGGTAACCGGTTTTTTTATAGTAAACCCGGAGCTTTATTGGGTTTTCTCGGGTTTCTTTTCTTTCGGCTTCAACGGGAAATAGGTTCCTGTCTTGTCTTTGATGATTCTTTTGTTACTTACCGCAGCCTTGAGGTGAGGGTAAAGGTTCTGCACCTTGGTTCCGAGTGTTTTGGCTATCTGCGGCGGTCGGATACCCTTGGGATTTTCTGCGATAATATCGTCAATGCGTTTCTTGATATCCATCATTCTTTTACCCTTGACCGGGGCCACTTTGATCGCCGTACCCAGTTTGCCTTCCAGCAGGTTGAGCAGCTTATCCACCCGATCGGTCAAGAGGGCGACCTTTTTTACCAGTTCCTGGCTTCCGGAGGATTGCTCGGATGATTCCAAAGAGTGCTCCTTCATTTTTTTGGCGAAATCTTCGACACCGGTAAAAAAGGCTTTCAGCATATCAGACATAAGATCCTCCAAAATGCGTATCGGTTAATAATATAGTGAACTGGAACCCGGCCGAAATTAAATTACATGTTGAAATATAACAGGTAAGTTTGCAGAATTCAAGGTAAAACAGTGTTTAGTTCAGTTTGTAACGGATTAACAATTAATGCCTCAGGAAAATCTTTATATCGGCCTTTTATACCTGAAATTCTCCGTTACACTATCAATTGCGAAAAACAGATGTAAGTATTGCATTTAATAGTACTTATGAAGTGAACGACCGGGCGCATTCCTCACGATCTGGCGGCTCAGGCGGAAGCGAGCGAGGATGATTAACAAAAAATATCTTATTATATTTATTCCCTGGCAGGGGTGTTACCCCGCACCTGTTTTGCGGGTGCGGTGCTATTATGGATTGACAGTCTATTTCCTGGCTTGCCGATAGTTTAGGGACCATTTTTCCTAGATCAGCTACAGAGTTTTACACAACTTAAAGAGATTAGGCAAGTTAGGGGTTCGGAGACAATGGCATAGATGTTGCTATTTTAGAGCACAGAGTAATGGGCGAATAATCGGCCCGTTCCGCTCAGTGCGGAAGAAACCGTTATGGCAAACCGGCAAGTCGCAGGGATAACATGATCGAAGCATAATTTTACTCTGGACTGTAAAATGCTTAACAAATTTATGTTTGAGCAGACAAATCTGCCTTTGTTGCACAAGGGACTGGATACTTATGCCCTCCGCCAGAAAGCCAGCGCACATAACATCGCCAATGTCAACACCCATGGATTCCGGCGGATGGAAGTCCAGTTCGAGGACGAGCTGCGAAAGGCATTGAAGATAGACCGCGGAGTTACCGGCAGCCGTACCGATGAAAACCACCTGAAAATAGGTGCCGGCCGGTTGGATGAGGTCGAACCGGTTCCATATATGCCGGATGACCCAGATCAGCATTCGGGGATTAACAACGTGGATATCGATAACGAGATGGTCCGTCTGGCCAAGGCCCAGCTTTGCTTCGATTTCGCTTCACAGATGTCCAAGAGAACTTTCAGCGGTTTGAGGAGCTCGATCCGCGGGGAAGTTTCATCCTAATTTAGCCGGGAGGTAACCC
The DNA here is from genome assembly GCA_016934095.1 of Candidatus Glassiibacteriota bacterium. GTDB lineage: Bacteria > Gemmatimonadota > Glassbacteria > GWA2-58-10 > GWA2-58-10 > JAFGTO01. The sequence continues at coordinate 3,704 of JAFGTO010000184.1, read as the reverse complement.
CATGCCGTTGGGACGTATTTTTTCTTCCCTGAATATCAGCGCTTCCGGCTTGAGCGCCCAGCGCCGGCGCATGGACACCATCGCCCAGAACATCGCCAATGCCGAAACCACGCGCACCGAAGAGGGCGGCCCGTACCGGCGCCAGGTGGTGGTCACCAGCGAGGCACCCCCCACGACGTTCTATAAGTACATTGAAAACAAGATACACATGAAGCAGACAAGCGAAACGCATATCAAGGACGAGCCGGTGCAGGGCACGATGCCTGTGCCGACCGGGACCCAGGTCAGCGAGATTTACCGGGATCCCAGTCCGCCGCGGCTGGTGTACGACCCCACCCACCCCGATGCCAACGAGCAGGGGTATGTGGCCAAGCCGAACCTCAACATTATCACCGAGATGGTGGACATGATCAGTGCCGCCAGGGCTTATGAAGCGAACTTGACTGCGCTTAACGCAAACAAGGACATGTCGCGCAAAGCGCTCGAGATCTGATCCATCAACCGCAGTCGCCGCCGGGTGATTTCCCCGGCCCTTGCAGGGGGGAAGGTCCTCTGCGGCGGTAATCCCGGGTGGCGGGCCCGCCCGGACTGATTGATTTCTCGAAAGCCCAGCCGAAAGAAATTGGAACGATGCGAGTGCTGCCCTATTTCCAGTCGGTTGTTCCCAGACGGTCCGTTGCCCCGGGCCGGGTCAAGCCCGGCTTCGATATTGCGGAGCGGCAGGCCACTCCAGGACCTTCAGCAGAGGCGCAGCCGGCGCAGGATAGGTTCGTTCCTACCAGCCTGGCTACCGGTATCGTGCATTCGATCAGGCACGATCCACAACCGGGAAACTTGATAAAAACAGGTCTGCAGGGTGATCCCGGGTTGTCATCCAGCGTGGTCAAGTCGGGAATGTACCGATTATACAGGCTGGACGGCAACCTGGAAAAGAAAGCTCCCTCAGCCAGGGGTGAGAACCTCGATCTCAGGGGCTGATCTGCCAACTCGACCGTTCGAAGGAGTAAATAATGCCGGATTTCAGCATAACGCCTTTTCGGCCGGAAGTGCCGCTGCTCGGAGACAGGTACCCCCGGCCCTCGACACCCGCCACCAAGGGCTTGCAGACCGGGGACCAGCAGCCGAAAGAGATTTCTTTTCGCGATTCGGTCCGCAATTTTGTCCACGATGTGGACGGTATGCAGAAAGATGCCGGCAAAAAAGTCCAGGACTTTATAGCCGGCGAGATCAGCGACGTGCACGATGTAATGGTTGCGGTGGAGAAGGCGAATACCAGTTTCCAACTGTTGATGGAGCTGCGCAACAAGTTCCTCGACGCCTACCAGGAAATAAAGCGTATGCAGATTTGATCCTTTCCCGGCCTGCTTGACCGGGTCTGTAACAGCAAGATATAAACTCAAAGGAAAGAGTTGGATCAATGAACGAATTCTTCCAGCAGTTTTTATCCCAGGCCAAGGATATCTGGAACAAGATGTCGCCCAACCAGCGTTTCGCGGCGATCGGGATAACCATCCTGACCATTATCGGCATGATCGCCATGCTCATCTGGGCGCAGCGTCCCAAGTACGAAGTGCTCTACTCGCGGCTGGAGGAAGACGATGCCAACAGCATAGTGATGGAGCTGGAGGCGCAACAGGTCCCATACCGGCTGGAACAGAACGGCACCGCAATCCTGCTGCCCTCCAAGAGTATTCCCGAGACGCGGCTTGAGCTGGCCGGCAAGGGCCTTCCGAGGACCAGCGGAGTGGGCTATGAGATTTTCGATCAGGTCAACATCGGGGTTACCGATTTCGTGCAGAAAATAAATTACCGCAGGGCTCTCGAAGGCGAGCTGACCCGCTCGATAGAGACCATGCGCAACGTGGATAAAGCCCGGGTCCATATCGTCATCCCCGAGGAGCGTCTTTTCACCGAGGACCAGAAAAAGCCCACCGCCTCGATCATGCTCAAGCTTAAGCCTTCCGCCAAGCTTGAAGAAGAACAGATCCTGGGGGTTACCCACCTGGTGGCCAGCAGCGTCGAGGGCATGGAGCCGGAAGATATCACTATTGTCGACTCCTACGGCAATCTCCTTTCCTCGATCCAGCCCACCGACCCGATGGTCAAGCTCACCGCGCACCAGCTCGAGCTGCGCCAGCGCCTGGATGATTACCTGGCCCGCAAGGTCCAGAGCCTGCTCAACGGCATGATGGGTCAGGGGAACACGATCGTGAGGGTTTCGGCCGAGATCGATTTCAAGAAAATGGATCAGACCATCCGCACCTTCGACCCGAACAACACGGTGGTGCGCAGCGAACAGACCGAGGAAACCACCACCACGAACCAGAAAGAAACCCTGACTACCGGCCAGACCAGTGCGATTACCAACTTCGATATCAACGAGACCATGGAACACATGGTCCAGGAGGCGGGAAACGTCCGTCGCCTGACCGTGGCAGTCTCCGTCAACTTCAGGAAACAGACGGTTACTTCACCGGCCGGCGAAGAGGTGGTCCAGAGAGTTCCCCGGGACCAGCTAGAACTTGACAATATCAGAAGTATTGTGCAGAATGCAATAGGCCTGGATGTTCTGCGGGGGGATGAAATTGCCATAAGCCAGTTCGATTTCGACACCTCCCAGGTCGATGAGGAGCGCAGGCGCCTCGAGGAGGCCGAACGCCGGGAATTCTGGTACAGCGTGGCCCAGAAACTCCTGCTGGTCATTTCGATCCTGATCTTCGTACTCTTTGCCAGGTCCCTGCTCAGGTCGCTAAAGATCCTGCCGCCCAAGGAAGCCGCGGAAGAAGGCATCGAGGCCGCGGTGCCGATAGAAGAGGAAATTTCGGTCGAGGCGCAGAAGCGCGCTCAGATTCAGGAACAGGTGCTGATCTTCGCCAAGGAAAAACCGGCCAATGTGGCCAAACTCCTTAAAACATGGATGCTTGAGGAAGAAGAAGGTGACTAATGGAAATAACCTATGATAATCTGAAAGGCATGCAGAAAGCCGCCATCCTGGTGATCTCGCTCGGTGTGGAAGCCTCCAGCACGATTTTCAAGAACATGGCCGAGCGGGATATTGAGAAGCTGAGCATCGAGATTGCCAACCTTCAGGATATCCCCTCGGCGGTATCGGATGCGGTGGTCGAGGAGTTTTACCAGATGGTGCTGGCGCAGGAGTATATCGCCCAGGGCGGGATGGACTATGCCCGCAGCGTACTGGAGCAGGCCCTCGGGGGGCCGCGGGCGGCCCAGATATTGGCCAAGGTCCAGGGGGCCCTTCACGTCTCGGGGTTCAAGCTGCTCAAGCGGGTGGACCCGGCACAGTTGATCAACTTCATCATGAACGAGCACCCCCAGACCGTGGCGGTGATCATGGCCCACCTCGACCCTGAGCAGGCGGCATCGATATTGTCCGAGCTGCCGGAGCAGCTGCAGAACGAGATAGTTTACCGGGTGGCCACCATGGGGAAGATCAGCCCGGAGCTGCTGAACGACGTGGAGAAAGTGCTGGAGAGCCAGCTCGAGAGCGTGCTCGGCCAGGACCTCTCACAGGCCGGAGGTGCGAGCACCGTGGCCGAAATCCTCAACCTGGCGGACCGGGCCACCGAGCGGAAAATACTGGACAACCTGGTTCAGAAAGACCCGGAGCTGGCCACCGAGGTGAAAAACCTGATGTTCGTGTTCGACGACCTGATGCTGCTGGACGACAAGAGCCTGCAGCGGGT
>JAFGTO010000183.1 GCA_016934095.1 Candidatus Glassiibacteriota bacterium | reverse complement strand
GACCTTTCATGATGTACGATGAAAACGAGGCCCTGGGCGACCACCGCTCGGCAATGATCCGCTTCGCCAGTAACCTGGTCATGGGCAAGCCGATTACCGTGCACCACGGCAGCGCCCGGGGTTGGCTGCACGTAACCGATGCGGTCCGGGCAATCGAGGCGGCGGCCCATGTTAAGGAATACTCGGTGGTCAATATCGGCCATCCGGATGTAATCCCCATATTAGACCTGGCCGAAATGATCCGCCTGGAGCTGGATGCTCCCAGGGAGCTGATCAGGATCGAGGAGCTGCCCTCCCGGATGACCCTGGTCAAAAGGCCGCTACTGGAAAGACAAACCAACATCCTGGGAGTGATCCCCAAAGTTTCCCTGCAGGAGGGTGTCAAACTGGTCTGCCGTCGGATCAGGCAGAGGTACGAAACCGGAGAGCTGAGCCGCCTGGAAAGAGAGCCATGAAACCCCTGAGGATCTTACTGCTCTTCGCTTCCTCGGCAAGGAACAGAACCCTGTCCTACCAGGCTGGCTGGCCGAGGCATTTCGCGCGCCACCCCCTTTTCCGCTGTTCAGGATTGAACCTGGAGGCTACAGGAGTTTTCGATAACCTGCGGAAGCGGCTGATTCTCAGGCTGCGGGATTTCGAGGCGGTAGTCATCCTGCATTCGGTTTTCTCCAATAGCTGTCTGTTGAGTGGCAAGCTGCTGGAAACGGTAAAGGCTTTAAGAGTGCCGAAAATCTTTTTTATCGGCAACGAGTACAAGCTGATGCCGGAAAAGATGGAGTTCTGCGAAAAGCTGGGCCTGGCTCTACTGATTTCCCAGAGCAACAGCCCGGAAGTCCACCGGCTTTACCGGGAGCGGCTGGGATGCCAAGTGGCGGAAATACCCAACACCGGGCTGGACACCGGGCTGTTTTGCCCCGGTCCCCCTTTGGAAAGCCGGCCGGTGGATCTCGGTTACCGCTCAGCCAGGTCGCCTTTGTATCTCGGCCACGATGAGAGGACCCGGATAGTAGAATTCTTCCAGGAATACGGCCCCAGCCAGGGCCTAGTTGTCGACCTGTCCCTGGACCCTGCCAGGCGCTTTTCGGAAAAGGAATGGGCCGTTTTCCTGGGCAGGTGCAAAGGGCAGCTCGGCACGGAAGCCGGGGGAGACTGCTTCGAGCTGGATGACCGGACACGGCATAGAATCAACTCCTATGTCAACGGGCACCCGGGCACGGCTATGGAGGAGGTTTTCGAACTTTTTTTCAGGGATTACCGCAACCCGGTCCCGCTGAGAATAATCAGCGGCAGAAATGTCGAGGCGGCCGGCACCAAAACCGTGCAGATCCTGTTCGAGGGTCGCTACAGCGGCTACCTGCAGCCTGACGTTCATTACATCCCGCTGAAAAAGGACTTCTCGAACATCGCCGAGGCGATGACCAAGTTCCGGGACAGGGACTTCTGCCGGGAGCTTACCGAAAATGCTTTCGAGCTGGCAAGCCGGGAATTCACTTACGAGAAACTGATCGAAAAGTTTTACCATCAACTGAAACAAATCCTTTGAATTGACTGGCGAGCGCATCCTTCGCGGCTTGCCGCGGGGAGTCTTCAACTCCTTATTATAACGGACCCTTAAAAGCTGTCATTTACCGACTATGGGCTTAAGAATCAGCATCAACTCCAGGAGGATCGAAGGACCGTACGGCGGTATCAATCAGTTTACGGTCAACCTGGAAAACTACCTGCGCAGCAGGGACCACGAGGTTTTTCGCGAGCTGGTGCCCGGGCTGGACCTGATCCTGATCGTCTCCTCCAAAACCAACGTGCTGACCACCTCTTTTACGCCGGACGAGGCGGCGGACTACCTGGCGCTTCATCCCAATACCGTTACGGTCCAGAGGGTGAACACCTGCAATGAGTCGCGGGCCGCGGACCTGGGAATTAATCAGGCGGTGTTGGCTGTCAACCGCCTGGTGGACTATACTGTCTTTGTCAGCCGTTTTATCAAGGAGTTTTATTCCGGCCAGGGCCTGGATCCCGCAAAGCCGCAGGGAGTTATCCTGACAGGTGTAAACGAAGCCGAGTTCGAGCCTTCAGGGGCGGCCGAATGGACCCCGGGTGCAAAGATGAAAATCGCCACCCACCACTGGTCCGGCAATTACATGAAAGGTTTCGACACTTACGAGCGCCTTGATCTGCTGCTCGAGAAAAAGCCTTTCAAAGATTTTTTCGAGTTCACTTATATCGGGAACATCCCGCCGGGGTTCAATTTCAGGAACACAGAGGTTGCTCCGCCGCTCCAGGGACAAAAGCTTGTCGCGTGCCTGAAAGAAAGCCACCTCTATCTGACCGGCGCCCGTCATGAAGCCGGGGGCAACCACTACATCGAGGCCATGCGCTGCGGGCTGCCCGTGGTGTACCTGGACAGCGGCTCCTCGGCTGAATACTGCTCCCCTTACGGAGGGGTCGGATTCACCCCGGTGGATTTCGAGGAGCGCCTGCTGGAGGCGCGGTCCAGGTATGCGGAGCTGCGCAATCAGGTTATGGGTTGTCCCTACACTGCCGCCTGGATGGGTACGCAGTACGAGGAGCTTTTTGAAAAGCTGGTCGCCCGGCGCAGGGCCGAGCCGGCCGCCGGGCCGGGAGCTGCCAGGATATTCTGCTGCCGCGCACGCTCTTTAGGCAGGAAATTGAACGCGCTGCGCCGGGCCTTGTTCCGGAGGCTTGGCGCCTGAGCCAGCCGCGGTGCCGGTTATCCGCCCTGGATAACGACCCGCATCGCCGGATGAGGAAGTAAAATTATGCTTTTTGGATGTTTCTTCGAGAGAACCCGTGATCGGCGCAGGGATTAAGGTCAAATGGAGCTGAATGTCAACTGGATAGCACCTGTAGAACACCGCGACTACAACAGGATGCCGGCTTCAATTTGGATCCGCTGCCTGCAGCTGTTTCCCTACCTCGAGAAACTGGGAGTCAGATCGTCTTTCAACGACCCGGCTTCGGATGCCCCGATCACGGTGATTGTGCGCACCCAGGATGAGCAGGCCTACCTGACCGCCCAAAGGCTGAAAGAGGCAGGCAAGCGTATCGTTTTCGACCTGTGCGTGAACTATTTCGATGAGTGCCGGGTACCGGGTCTGGGAGAGCCTGTCAGCGCCGGACACGTGGAAGACTGCCTGCGCATGGTTTCTCTGGCTGATGCAGTCGCTTGCGCCTCGGACAATATCGCCCGGAGGGCCGGCCGGCACCACCAGCGGGTCGAGTACCTGCCGGACTCGATCGACTTGAACCATTTCAGGCTGGTCAAGGATGAAAAAGATTTCAGCCGGCGGAGGCTGCGAGCAGTCTGGTGTGGCCAGATTACAAAAGCCGGCGACCTGGAGCCAGTTCTCCCCCTTATCAAGCGAAAGAAAATAGCCCTGACTGTCATCTCCAACTCCAAGCCGGACCTCCGGATCCAGTCGAGGCTGTTCCGGACACGGAAGTTCCCATACTGTTACCGACCCTGGCGCTACGAGACTTTTCCCGAAGATATCCTGCAAGGTGAGATCTGCCTTACATACCGTGAGACCGATACCACCTACAACCTGGGACACAGTTTTTTCAAGATCGGCGTGTTCATGGCCCAGGGTGTGCCGGCGATAGCCTCGCCTGTACCCTCTTATCGCGAGCTGATGGATGACCGGCAGTGCGGCAGGATCTGCCGTACCGTGGAAGAATGGGAGCAAGCCCTGGATGAAATCCTCGCCGACAGGGACATGCTCCGCCAGTGGTCCAGTCGCTCACGCGAGATCATGAACGACTATTCCACCGAGAAGATAGCCGGGCGCTACCTGAGACTTTTCAAGGAGCTGATCTAGTCGCAAGATGAGGCCGGACAACAGGTCCAGTATACCCACAGCACCAGACTCCAGATCTTGAACCGCTCTTCCACGAAGGCTGAATGAAAAAAAAAGCGCTATCCGGGCTGACCCTGACTTTTTTCTGCACCGCCGGTACGGGCTTGAAAACCTGGGCCGAATCCGGTTCCCTGGAAAGAGAGCTGGAGCTTTACCGGAGACTGGCCCGAAACCTGAAACGGGTCAACCTGGTGTCCTACGGCGGCGCAGAGGACATTCCGCCGGCGCGGAAATTCCCCGAGCTTAAAGTATTGCCGGCCAGGTGGTATCCACGCCAGTACCTGACAGCCTCTTACCTGGCGCTCAGGTACTGTCCGCAACTGCTGGCCACGGACATCCTGAAGACCAATCAGATACGCGGCGCCCAGGTCGCTGTCTGGCTGAAAAAAGTCTTCCGCAAGAAACTGATCGTTCGCTGCGGCTACCTGCACAGCTCTCTCACCAGGAAACGGGCCCAGGAGGATAAATGGGTCCGCGAGGCGGTGAGCCTCGAAAGGAAAGCCTTTGCCGCCGCGGACATCGGTCTGGTAACCACCACCTGGCAGCGGGACATGGTTGTCGGGGACTACGGCCTGAACCCCGGCAAGATCAGGGTCGTACCCAATTATGTCCTGACCGATGTGTTCAAGCCCCGGGAGGGGGCGCAGAAAAAATACGACCTGGCGTTTGTCGGCAGGGGAGAAAGCGAAAAAAACCTGGACAGCCTGTTCAAGGCGCTGCAATTTCTGAACACGGGGGGCAAAAATGTTTCTCTGCTCCTGGTGGGCGGCTGCTGCCAAAGCGATGAAACCAGGCGGCAGGCAAAGGAATCAGGGCTGGACATTCACTTCCAGGGCAATGTCCCGCACCTGGATTTGCCGAATGTGCTCAACCAGGCCAGAATATTCGTCTTGCCCTCGCACTTCGAGCACCACCCCAAGGTGCTGCTCGAGGCGATGAGCTGTGCCATGCCCGTGATCGGGACAAGAGTGGCAGGGATAAAAGAGGAGATAGAGCACCGCAAGACCGGCCTGCTGTGCGAGACAGATTACCGGAGCATCGCGGAAGCCGTGGACCTCCTCCTGGCGGACAGCGACTTGCAAAAAACCCTGGGGGCCAAAGCGCGGGAATATGTCCGGAAAAATTACGACATCGGAAGGATCCTCGACCTGGAACTGGAGATCATAAAGGAGCTTG
>JAFGTO010000182.1 GCA_016934095.1 Candidatus Glassiibacteriota bacterium | reverse complement strand
GGGGCTGGCTCTACAACCAGACCTGGGGCCCGGCGCACCTCAATGTCGGCAACACCCGGGACGGGATCACTCCCAAGCTCTTCGTGGCCCTGGCCCTCTATGGCGCGGGCACGAGCTATGATGAGGCGGCCGGGCGCTTCCTCGGCTCATGGGAGCAGCGCATCCCGGCCGAGTGCATCCCGCGCTTCGATGAGATAGGCGGGGTCTGGTCCGAGAGCTTCGGGCACGGCAGCTACGGGCCCACCAAGGTCATCCCCTGGGCCTTCGAGGCCTGGCGCACCGCCACCGGCCAGGACTGGTTCGGCCTGGGCACGCCCGATACCTACCTCAAGGAAATGAACAAGTGGGCCGTGCACCTGTGCCTGCCTTTCAACAACCAGACCGCCCTTATCGATGACAACGACGGCGGCGACCTGGCTTCCGAATGGGTCTCTGTCGGCCCCATCCTGGGGGCCCGCTACCTGGACCCCGTGGCCAACTACGTAACCTCCCTGTACGAGCGGCCTGTCCAGTCGGAGTGGTGGTATTACGTGCCTTTCCACCGTTTTATCACCTACGACCCCTCGGTGCCGGCATCCTCCCCTGGGCGGCAGGGCTGGCCTACCGCCCGGCTGTTCACCGGCGCCGGGCATGTCTACCTCAGGAGCGCCTGGGATGACCCGCAGGCCACCTGGGCTTTCTTCGGGGCCGGGCCCTGGTACGCCAACCACTCCCGGGATGACGAGGGGCATTTCCTCATCGCCAAAAAAGGCTGGCTGGTGCTGCGCGCCGGGGGGCAGGGCCACAACGACAACGACTACTATGCCGGCGGCTCCCTGGTCTACAACATCGTGACCATCTTCGACCCCAACGAGGAGTTCGCCCGCCAGTCGCCTGGCGAGGAAGCCCTGGCCGCCGGCGGGACCAGGAACGAGCGCGACGGCGGGATCATCCGCCACGTCTACGGCGGAGAACACCAGCAGGTCATCCAGCGCGGGCATGTCGAGGCTTTCAAGCACGGCCGCAACTATACCTATGCCGCCGCGGACCTCACGGATGCCTACAGCCGCAGCAAGATCAGGGAAGTGACCCGCCAGTTCCTCTACCTGCGGGGAAACCGCGAGTTTTTCCTGGTTTTCGACCGGGTGGATGCCACCCGGGCCGAGTATCCCAAGACTTGGTTCCTGCATATTCCCACGGAACCTGAGGTAACAGGCACCGGGACCGAGCCGGTCGCCGGCCATGTCTATTCCTATCCAGCTGCTGGCGCGATTACCTGGCTCAGCGACCCGGCCGGCACAGGGGAGGTGCTGAGCAGCGGCAGGTCGCGGGCGTTTCTCAGGACTCTCCTGCCTGCTGGGGCCGTGTTGACCAGGCGCGGAGGGGAGGGCCACGAGTTCTGGGGGCACCCGCACGAGCCCACTGCCCAGTACAACCACTTGGGCAGCGAGAGCGGCCGCCCGCCCATCGTGCCCTGGCGCCTGGAAGTGGAGGCCCCGCAAGGGCCGAAGCGGGATTATTTCCTGCACGTGCTGGAAATAGCAGGTGAGCAGGAAACAGCCATGAGCGAGGTTACCCTGATCGAGGAGGACACCACCCTGGTCGGGGTGCGGATTGTCCCGCAGGACGGCCAGGCTGTGGAGGTGCTTTTCTCGCGCCGGGGACAGATGACCGCCCAGGTCCGGTCCGGGGACCAGGGGGAGTTCGAGCAGCTTCCCACGGAAGTCGACACCACGGTGGAGGTAGGGCTGAGAGGCGACATCAACGGGGACGGCAGGCTGCAGATCAGCGACGTGATCGCCCTGCTGCTCAAGGCACGGGCAAACCCGGCGGACCCGGCGGTGGATTTCGACCTCAGCGGCAAGTACACCATGGCGGATGCAATCTCGCTGCTGCTCTACATCAGGGAACAGGGCACAGGCTCGGTGCTGGCTTCCGCGGCCGGGCCGCTGAGCCTCTCAGCCGGAGAGCGGGCCTACCTGTGGGAGGTAACAGGGAAGCTCGGGCTCAGCCAGAGCGAGCGGAGCGCGGTCCGCATCCTGCTGGGAGAGGCCGAAGCTCCGGAGCCTGCCTTACTTTTGCAGAACAGCCCCAACCCGCTGAACCCCTCCACCACCATAAGCTATGCCATACCCGGACCCGGAGAGGTCGATACCAGGCTCGAGGTCTACAACCTGAGGGGCCAGTTGGTAAGGGTGCTGGCCCAAGGGGTCCAGGGTCCCGGGAGGCACCGGGTCTCCTGGGACGGCAGGGACAGTGGGGGTGCGGAGGTGGCCTCCGGTGTCTATTTCTACAGGCTCAGGGCCGGGGCCTTATGCAGCCTGAAAAAGATGGTGGTCCTGCGCTGAGCTGTCCTGTTTTTTCCCTTCCCGCTACTACTTTCCAGCCGTCTTTTTCCCCGGATCATGCTTTCAAACAGGGTGCCCGCTCTTTCCCCGGCCTCGCCGGTACTGCCGATATCCGTCTCCCTCCGGATGACAGCCGGCAGGAAGGTATCTGCTATAATCCTGCTCCTGGTCGAGCTGTTGCCCGGTCTGAACCGGGGGAGAATAGTCCCTGTTTCCCTGCCCGGGTTACTGAAAATCATTGATAGGTTCGATGTTTTAAACGATATATCTCCTGCATAGAGAAAGCTTTTCCAGGAATAAATCCCCCAAAAATCGACTCTAAATTACCTTTACTCAAGTTCTTGTAGAAAAATGCCGGTATGGGTTGTTGAGACTGGTTGATTATTGTATATTGATTGGCATAAATTCTTCAATTAAGGCCAAGCCATATGTCACCCGCTGATAATTCAGTCAATCCTGCCAATGTCAACCGGTTTGCTGTGGTCCTCAAACCCACTGAGGCATTCCTGAATTGGGTGAACGGCAGTTTGGCAGACGATTAACAATAACTTTACGAGCTTTTTATAGCCATAGGGTTTACTTTTTTATGAGAAATTTTTAAATGGGACCCATAGAAGAAGCGATAAATGAGTTTCAGGAAAGGCAACTGAATGTATACAAAGCGGATCCGGACCGCATTGTCCGCGATACCCGTGTAGCAGAACGAGCGGCAAAGGATCATGTAGGGCGATGGTTCTTTGAACTTCTGCAGAACAGCGACGACGCAATGGCATCAAAGGTATCGATCTTATTTGAAGACGACGCTGTTTACGTTGCCGACAATGGAAGTGGAATAAAATCCCAAGCTGTGAGCGCTATATGTGGGACTGATTTCTCGGACAAGAAATCCGGAACGATAGGTCGTAAAGGAGTGGGCTTCAAATCGGTCTACGAGATAACCATCAATCCGCAAGTAATAACGGTGAATGGTGAAGGCATCGAATTTAGCCCCTCCAAGACGCAGGAATGGCTCCGCGAGAAAAACTTTAGTGATCAATACCATCAATACCCACCCTTCCAATGGATTCCCTTTTTTCTCTCATGGGAAAACGCAATTAGTCAATACCCGGTACTTAGCACGTTTTGTAACTATAAGACTATCGTAAGGCTACCCATTAATTCCAACGAAAACCAAACTGAGAAAATCCATGATGTTTTGAGAGAATTCCTGCCACACACTCTGCTTGCTTTCCGGCACGTTCAGGAGATTAAAACACCAGACTTTGAAATTATCCTAATTCCAGGGGATGATATTTGGGAAATGCGGGACAGCAGGGAAGACACCCCAATACTGTGGCGAGTCGCAAAATGTAACCAACAGGTTCCAGAGGAATTCGAAGCAAGCCTCGGAAAAGATGAGTGGCGAGCTATTTGCACGGATGGCGTAAGCTTTATGGTTGCAGCACCCATCCAGGAAAATTGTGTCGGCCCCACAGAAAATTGTTTTCCAGTCCATGTATTCTATCCTACTGATCAATTAGGGCCGGTGCGACTATTGCTGCATGCAGAGTTTTTAGTAAAGAGCGACCGAACTGCGCTCATGCCAATTGAGGACAGTACGTTCAACCAGTGGATTGCTGAGAGGCTAGCTCTACACATTTGTGATTTCGTGCAAGACTCATACTCGCAAGAAAAGCCAAGCCATCACCTT
>JAFGTO010000181.1 GCA_016934095.1 Candidatus Glassiibacteriota bacterium | reverse complement strand
CATCGCCGCCTGGTATTCGGCCACCGGGGAAAACCTCTGGCAGATGATCCGCGAGGAGCAGGGCGACTGGGCCTGGCGGGAAGCGCTGTTCCTGATCTGCGGCGAGCAGCCGGACGGGCAAATGGTGCGCTTCGGCGACAACTTCTTCCGCGGCACTGAGAGGTTCTCCTTCCGGGTGGTCTCCGAGCGGGCTTTCGCCTATGGAGAGCCGGCCGGAGCCGGATATATCAACTACCTGCTGGAGACCCACGCCCGGATGACCGAAAACCGCCCGGGAATGGAGATGGGCAGTGAATACCAGGTATTCCTTTACTGGGATGCCGACAATCCGGGTGTACCCCGCTCCACCCTGCCCAAGCGAACCTTGTTCAGCCCCCGGGGGACCGGGATGGCTTTCTGGCGGACCGGCTGGGGGGAGGACGATACTTTCATCTTTTTCAAGTGCGGGGACTATTTCGACAACCACGGGCACTTTGACGCCGGGCACGTGGAGGTTTTCCGCCGCGCGCCGCTGCTCATCGAGGCTGGGTCGTACGCCGGCGGTACCGATTCGGAGCACTACAAGAAATTCTTCCATAACTCGGTCGCCCACAACACAATCCAGATTGCGGACCCGGCCCTGCCGGAAGATGCCGGCTCCCAGAGATATTACAACAACCAGGGCATGGGTACGATCGAGGCCTACCGGGCCGACAAGGCGAGGGAGATGGGGAACGTGATCCAATACCGCGACGATGACTGCTGGGTCTACCTGGCCGCCGATTTCACCGACGCCTATCCCCCAGGCAGGGCCCGGCGGGTTGTCCGGGAAATGGCCTGGATCGGAGAGCGGTACCTGATCGTGGTCGACAACGTGTCCCTGGCGGACAGCAGATTTCAGCCCAGAGTGCTCTGGCATTACCCGGTAAGCCCGCTGCTGGAGCAAAACAGGCTGATAATCACCGATGCCGGAGCCCGGGCCGTGGTAACGGTCCTCGCGCCGGACAAGGCGGTGGTCGACACGGTGGCCGCTTTCAAGGTCGGCAGCGCCTGTTATCCGCCCCGAAATCCCCAGCCGGCCCTGGGAGTCGGCAGGGCCGAGGTATCGGTTCCGGGCACCGGGGAATACGATTATACATTCGTGCAGGCGATAGAAATAACAGATACCACCGGGAGTGTCTCCCCGCTCTCGCTCGGGCCGGGAGCCGGCCCCGGTTCCCTGTCCATTGAGCTCCCGGTGGGGGTTCTGACTTTGCAGGGCCCTGCAGGCGCGCGCTCCAGGATCCATTTCGAATGACCGTCATGTTCTGCCATACTACTCTCCCGGAGGTCCGATGCCTTACCCGAATCTAAAGTCTCCGACAGTACCGAAAGCTTTTTTCCTGTTCCTGGCTGCGGCCTGCCTGGCCGGCTGCGCGAAAACCGGCCAGTCTCCCCTCCTGCAGATCCTGACCGACAGCGGGCCGGCAGCCTGGGACACGACCGGCACGGTTAACGTGCAGAGAGAGACCTACCTGGACCGGGGCGAGAGCAAGGCCGCCCTGGCGCTGGATGCCGCAGACTCATCCAGGCTGAGCCTGGTCTCGCCGGGTATTGCCGTGAAACCCGGGCAGGTGATCTCTTTCCGCTTCGCCTGCAGTTTCGACCACGCCATGGGAGAGATCCTCCAGGTCCGCCTCAGGATGTTCGATACAGGCGGGTCGGAGACAGGGGACTCCCTGCTCTACCGTATCAGGGGCGGCAGCGGGGAAGAGGACGAGCCGGGCAGGGCCCAGCAGTGGATCAGCTACACCCGCTGCCTGCTGGTCCCGGAAGGAGTGTCCGCAGTCAAGGCCGAAATCACCTCCGCTCCCGGGCGCGGCAAAGTCCGCCTGGGGGAGACCGCCCTGGTCGGCGGCGAAGACTGGATGGCCTACGCCGCCTCATTCTCCTCGCACCTGCAAAAGCAGCCGGAGGACAAGTACGTATTCGCCGCGGCCAGACAGGTGGAGCCGCAGGCAGCGCCCCAGCCGACAGAACAGGAGAAAGAGGCCGGGATGCTGTTCTTTGAGCGCAGGTACCTGATCGGCGCCTGGCCGTACGCCAACCCCCGCGCCGAAGACCGGGTCGAGGCACTGGCTGGAAAGGTGCCCGCACAGGCCACGGCATCTTTCGCTTTCGGGGTTAAAGCCCTGGAGGACCTTTCCGGTGTCTCGGTATCGCTCGCCGGCCCGCTGGAGGGGCCCGGCGGTGAGCTGTCCGCCGAACCTTCCCTTCACCAGGGCAAATTTGTCCCGGCGCGCCTGGGCAGCAGCTGGGGCAAAGAGTTCGGCATCAGCGTCAAGCTGCTGACTGCCCTGGAGCCGAAAGCTATCCCGGCCGGGCGGAACGCCTTTTACTGGGTCGACATCCCCGTACCGCCAGGAGCGTCCCCAGGGGTTTACCAGGGCGGGCTGAGCATCCAGGCGCAAGGCCGCCCGGCGCTGACTATCCCTCTGGAGCTCGAGGTCCAGCCGGTAGTTCTCCCGGCTTCGCATGATTACGTCATCGGCATGTACTACTACCCGCCGGATGATCCCTCGCTGATGGAAGTCCACCTGAAAGACATGGCCGCGCACGGGGTATACGCGGTCTCCCTGGCCGGGGCGTTCGTGGAGAAGGACAGCCGCGGAGGCGTGCGGCTGGACCGGGAGAAATTCGCCAAGCTCGACACCCTGATGGGCCTGATGCGCAAGCACGGCTTTTCCAGGCCCACCGCCCTGTTCGTCCAGGACCTGTTGCGCATCCTCGAAATGCCGGAACAGGCGGGACAGTGGACAGAGGCGCATAAAAACCTCTACCGGCGGGCTATCCGGCTGATGAGCGACACCGCAGAGAGCCGCCGCTGGTGCAAGCTCTGGTTCTTCCCGGTGGATGAGCCGGCCAACCACCCCGAGCTGATGGAGCTCGCCCGCCTGGTCCTGGGCATCCTGCGGGAGATGCCGGGGATTACCCCTTACTGCGACCTCAACTCCCCGGAGTCAGTGCTCGAGCTTTCGGACTACATCGATGTTATCTGCATGCAGATCCTCTCGGTGGCACCGCGGACCGTACAGGCCATGAAAGAAAAACAGGTGGAGAGCTTCTTCTACCTGCCGGGTTTCGGCTGGAACCCTGCGTTCCACCGGGGTATAGCGGGCTGGTTCCTGCCGCGCTCCGGCGCCCGGGGCATCTACTATTTCGCCTACCAGAATGTTACCGGCGACCCGTACGATGAGCTGGACGGCACGCACCGCGACTGGAGCACCGCCTACCCGGCGCCTGAGCCATATTACATCTGGCCCTGTCCAGAGTGGCAGGGCATCCGCCAGGGGATCGAGGACCTGAGGCTGCTGGGCCTGTCCGACAGCCTGGCCGCAGGCTGCATGGCCGCCGCAGATGAGAGGGTCCGCGGCCTGGGCCGGTCCGCGAAAGAGAAGACAGAGAGCATCTACCTCAAGGTCAGCGCCACCGGCCCGGGAGCGAGCTACCAGCTCGCCCACGACCTCGAGCCGGGGACTTTCGAGCAATGGCGCCAGGAAATAATCGGGCAGGTCCTGCTGATGCAGAAAGCATTGGAGTGAGCGAACGGCGGGGAATGCGAGCCGCCAGGGCAGCCTTAAAAGGTTCTGCCGGGCCTTTACCTTCACCACCTCAGTGTGATAAACCGAAGACTCTCCTTGAGCCAGGCGGCGGGGAGTCTTCGGTTGTCAAAGTATTCTGAATGTTTTTATTCTCTCGTCAACCCGGCGACAAGCCACGGTGAATGCGCTCGCTAGCCAATTCAAGAGGACAATCCAAGACAAGAGAAGCATTTTTTAGAATTTTCATACGTCAGGAGGTTCCTATGTCTGCTCGACGCCTTGCTCTTGCCTTTTTCCTTCCCACTCTACTCCTGATCTCTCTCTTTTATCTTTTACCTTCAACCACATCTGTACAAGCCAGTACATCCCCATCAGCTGCGGAATACAAGGAGGACATCAATGGGGATGGCAAGGTGTTGATTAACGACATAATCGCCTTACTGATTATGGGCCGGGATAATCCGAATGATCCAAATATCGACTATAATGGCGACGGTAAATACACCGTATCCGATGCCATAGCCCTGTTACTGGCGGTCAGGGACGGCAGACTGACGCCGTTAGAGGAGGAACCTCCGTCTCCCGGTGAGACTACGGTAATTCAGGGTGTTACCATGGCATACATCCCCGCGGGCAGCTTCCAGATGGGGAGTGAAAGCAATGCTAATTATATGCCTGTGCACACGGTGACTCTGGACGGTTTCCAGATGAGTCAAACAGAGATAACCCAGGCTAAGTACCAGGAGGTCGTGGGGAGTAATCCAGCGAATTTTACCGGTGATGACAGACGTCCGGTGGAGATGGTGAGCTGGTACGATGCAGCGACCTTCTGTAACCTGCTGAGCGAAGCTGCAGGCCTTGAGCTATGTTACGACCTGAGCACCTGGGAATGCGATTTCACCAGGGATGGCTTCCGCCTGCCGACTGAAGCCGAATGGGAGTACGCCTGTCGGGCAGGCACGACCACAGAGTATTATACAGGAGACAGCGAAAGTGATCTGGACAGGTCAGGGTGGTATGATGGCAACAGCGGAGGAACCACTCAACCGGTAGGTCAGAAAGAACCGAATGCCTGGAATTTGTATGACATGCATGGCAACTTGTGGGAGTGGTGCTGGGACTGGGCTGACTCTTACAGCGAGGAAAGCCAGACAAATCCTACCGGTCCGGAAAGCGGTTCCTGGCCCATAAGTCGCGGTGGTGGTTTCGGTAACTCAGCCGGGTACAGCACGTCATACCAACGAGTCTCGCGCTATCGCACTGACAGGGTAAACTATCTAGGCTTCCGGGTTGTTTGTGGTGTCGCCGGTGGTTCTGCTCCGACCACCCACAGCTTGGGGGGCAGCATCCTGGAGAATGGGAGTGGACTGGCCGGTGTTGCGGTGCGTATAACCGGCATAGGAGTGGATACCACACTTACCACCGGCTCGGACGGTGGCTACAGCCTTTACGGACTGGCGGACGGAACATATACGGCCACGCCAAGCCTTGGCAATTACACATTCACTCCGGCGAGTGTCGAGGTGGCTATCTGCGGTGCGGATGCCGAAGTCCAGGAGATAGAAGCCGCTTCCAGCGGTCCGGGCCCGGCAGAACCCGGAATTTATGAACCGAACGATATATGGACAGAAGCCTATGGCCCCCTTGTCAGCGGTCATACCTACGAAGCGTTTCTGGAGGATACATCGGATGTGGACTGGTACTATTTCGATATCGGCGGCGGCGCGCTGCTTTCTGCCGCGCGGGTCGAGAGCGGAGAGGTGCCGGAGTTTATCCTGAATAAAGCGAAAAGGGGGACGGCACGGAGGAAAGTCAAAAATATTGCATCGCTCCTGACGGCGAGCGCTGATCGTACAATCGAATTGACCAGCCTGCCGGGAGATTACGATATGCAGTTGTTCGGTGAAGGTGACGACCCCATAGGAGTAGCGCAGGAGTACGGCACGGTCGACGAAAAGATCGAAATGCCGGACCTGGTTGATGGGCGTTATTGGATTGCAGTTTACACATATTTCGATTTTAGCATAACGGACAGTTATCGATTGAAAGCGACCTGGCAGGTCCCCGGCCCGGTCCACACCGGAACCGAGTCTCTTCAGGAAGTAATAGGCACTGCTGAAGGTGCGACTCTGATCCTGGAGGATAAAGTAACTCTGGAGATCGCCCCGAATACGTTTAACGAAGATGTAATTGTTCTCATTGAGCAGGCCGCGCCGGATTTAATCCCGCTGACTGATGACATGCCGATTGTGGGCACACCGGTCGCTCTGACTTTTACGGTCGCTGACGGGCAACTGCTGCAGAGAGATTACCAGGCAACCGAAACCATTACGATCTCATTCAAGCTTGAAGGCTTTTACTATGCAGATATAGAAGACCTGGCTGTAGTCCTGGTGGACCCGGACAGCGTTCTCTGGTATGTTGCGAGCACCTTTGACGAAAGCGCCAGCGAAATGAGCGCAGATATTTCGGTATACGCACTCGGCCATGAGAGCTTTATTCATCAGGGAGCACAATTGCAGGGTGCTGACAGCAGCTATCTGGAAAAAGCCTGGGCCAGTGTGGTTAATCGAGGAAATCTTGATTGCAAAGATGACAATTTAGCTCAGCTTAAGCTCACTAGCTCGAGTCACGAGAAATCAATTCCGGTCATTTTTATTCACGGATGGCAGCCGGATCAACCGATTTGTGATTTATATAAAGAAACCGAGCCTTTTGAAAATCTTCGGAATTTCCTCTTAACAAAAGATGATATCACAGAGAACTTTAGTTTTTACACATTTCATTATCCCACCTATCGTACGCCTAGTCATAACGCCGAATTGCTGGATAGCAAGATCGATTTACTGATTCCTGAAGAAAAGGACTCTCTTGTCCTGATCTGCCACAGCATGGGAGGGCTGGTCGGCAGGTATTGGATGGAGGAAAATGAAGGCGGTTCCAGGGTAGTACGGATTATAACCTGCGGCACACCTCACCGCGGCTCACCACTTGCGGATATGGGAACATCTATTATGGTGCAAACGGATGGGACGAGGAGTCTGGTTCCCAATAATGTAGAGCTGACCACACTGGAAGAAAACGAAGAGAGTATCGAGAAGGAAAAATACAGAATGTATTACGGAAAAATTGAAGGCTCGACAGACAAGGACAAGATGTCGTGGGTCGGCTCAAATATGCTGACCGGCTGCAGTGATGGTATAGTTCCATGTACAAGGGCCTGGTTGTGGCCGAAATATGAATTTAGTAATAAGGAATTTATAGGGTACAACCATTTCGAAATGCATACCGGTGATTCTGAAACCGCCATGCAGCTCGATCCCCTTTTCAGGCAAATCTACGAGGACCTGAAGGAACTTATCTTAGAGGAGGATACAACCACAAAGCCTTCACCGTCCACTCAGGATATCCAAATGGTTTCCATCGCCGGAGACAGATTCAAAATGGGCAGAGATGAGCCCAGGACCAATGAATACCCGGTGCACCCGGTGCTGGTCAACAGTTTTCAGATAAGTGCCAAAGAGATCACCAATGCCCAGTATGTAATTTTCTTGAACGACGTTCTGGCGAAGGGGAAAATAACGGCAGGCCAAGAGGTTAGTGGAACAGAGGGCTTTTACGATGGGGAGTTGTTCGTGAAGCTGTCAAGAAGTGAGGGTGAAATGATAACCATTGAGTATTTAAATCAAACATTCAGTGTAGATCCCGCTAAAGAGAACCTGCCTGTCAATTATGTTACCTGGTATGGAGCAGCGGCATTCGCCGAGCATTACGGGATGCGTTTGCCCACGGAGGCTGAATGGGAATTCGCCGCGCGGGGCGGCCTCCAGTACGAGTATGCGACAGATGATGGGACTATCGGCCAGACAAAAGCCAATTACGGCAGAACCTATGGAGGAGAACCGTATCCGGTGGGCAATTACCCTAAAAATCCGTTCGGCCTGTACGACATGTCCGGCAATGTAAGTGAGTGGTGCAGCGACTGGTACAAAGAGGATTACTATGAGGATATCTGGAATTGGTGGGATGACCCTGATAGCCAGGAAATCGATCCCGTTAATAACCCGACCGGTCCTGAAACAGGTACCTCTCGTGTTATTCGCGGCGGTAATTATTCCTCCAGCCATACTGCGTGCCTTACAACAGCTCGAACCCGCTCATTTCCGATCCTCCAGTATGCACAAGTGGGTTTCCGGGTTGCCAGGTAGATCACGGTTCCCCGGAACTGCTTGCCTTCAGCGCATTTTGGACACGGATGGCGTAGAGTTTAATATTGGATAAATGTCCGATATAGAACCAAACTGCATTGGATTGTTTTCGGTGCCCCAGCCCGGCGGCAAGCCACGGTGAATGCGCTCGCCGGGCAATTCAAAACCGAGAGGCCTAAGTCTATTTGACCTTAAACTGGATCAAATAATTATATCCCAAGTCAATCAAGCTTATTTTCTCAAAACCGTACCGTGCCACCGGCTTTTCGATCTCTTCCGGAGACAAACGCATTTCCATGGGCGGGCCGAAAGGCATCTCTTCCTTCTTGCACTCTACCACCGCCAGGCATCCCCCTGGTTTGAGGACGCGCCGGGCCTCCCGGAAAACTGTCTGCCCATGTTTCCCCAGGTCGATTGCGTGCAGCACGGTAGCCATAAAACAAACATTTGCACAATTATCATCTAACGGCAACGGTTCAGTAACATCAGACACCTTTGTTTCGATAATATTTGATCCGGAAGCAGCAATCCTTTCCTGCAGCCCGGCGACTACCTCGGGCCTGATGTCGAATGCATAGACCTTGCCTGTTGCTCCGACCAGTTCCGCCGCTGCAAAGGCATAATCCCCAGTACCACATCCCACGTCAATGAAACAGTCTCCTTTTTCCAGTCTCAGCTCACTGAAAACAATCTTTGGATCCTGCATCCAGAAACTGGTCGGGCCGTGCTTGTGCTTTCGGCTCTCGTGGTCTGAGTTTTCTTCATTGCTCGTATTCATTTGCACCCGGCATTCCCCGTGCGAAAGCTGAGAGTGTTTAAGTTATCTCTAGACCACCATATTACCTGCATACCGTATCTCTCAATACGCTTCTTTATCTGGCAATGGATGCTAAATATTCCCTGAGCAGCAAAGCGGAAAAAACTGCGGCCGTTCCGTATTCAATTCTTCTGTACTGGTCTGAGCCTGTATCTATCCAATGTACGCCGTCCAGAATAAAAACTTTGTAAGCCGATCCCTGATTGTTCGTAGCCAGTGCCATTCCATCGTCAAAGGCCCGTCCTTGATTCCCGCCGCTGGATGATAAGAATTTGGCTTCTCCGATCACGTAACTGGAGCCTGATTTTGCCACCATATCCGGGCGCTTGCTTATTCCAGCCCTCAATTCCCGGTTACAAAAATCCAAGGCTGTCCCTTCTGATGCCTGCAACATGGCTATACCATGGGTAGACGATTTGAAATCATCAACATTTAACGAGCGGAAAATCTCTCTGATCCAATTTCTATATTGCTGGCCCCTTCTCGTATTCGATTCTTTCGGTCTGGTAATGCCGTCTATTATCTTGTCAAATCCCATCGTATATAAGGTGTTGCAGATCCTGTTCGCGGTTTCCGGGTTTCTCCTGATCGCATCCCTGTCGTGGCGGAGAAATGCAACATAGGAATCTTTTTAAGGAAATTTCTCCAAATCGAGCAAGGTATTCAAAAGACTGCTGCAGTCATGCCGATCAAACGACTCTCTGAGCATCTCTTTTGTCTGGTTATCGAGAATTCTCAGCCCGCCTTCCACATTCGGATAGAGGTGCTGCAGCCTGTCCAGATAATTTTCATTTCTTACGATTTCAAGCGTTCTTGTTGACCATTCGTTCATATTCTACCGCCTGAAAATCACTATTGAAAAATAGAAAATGATGTTCTTTCAGCCTTTTCCTGGCTATCTCAACAGCATCGACAGATGAATCGATGCCTATATATGAGCGTCCGAGCTCCTGAGCCGCCACCAAAGCCGTCCCCGAGCCGCAAAAGGCATCCAGTATGATATCTCCTTCATTAGAAGATGCTTTTATTATCATTTTCAGCATCTCCAGGTTCTTTTCTGTTGGATATTTGGGGTTTTGAGGGTCCTTATATTTCCAGACGTCCTGCATTTTTACGCCGGCTTTGGCAACTTCATCCGCATAAAGTATCTTTCTTGGATTTTGATTAGATGACCATTCAATCAATCCCTTTCTCTCAAGCTCTTCCAGCTTTTCGGGGGGATACCTCCAATGGCGGCCCGGCGGAGGCTTAATCCCTCTCCAGGGTTTTCCGGTGACGCCGTTTTGAGTCTCTCCGGGTGCGTGCAGCGGCGTAGTGGTATATCTTCTGCCTTCTTCATCTATATTCTTGAAGCGTGGATCAAGCTCAGTGTCTATGGCCTGGCGGGGATGGTTCCAGATAAAATCCCTGGTTTTTGCATAAAAGAGAATTACGTCCTTATAGTTTCCGTATCCTTTGCGGTTAAAGTTTTTCGGGTTACATTTTATCCTCGTGATGTCATTTATGAAATTCTCCTGTCCAAATATATTGTCCAGGCAACACTTCACGTAATGTCCCATTTTAGTATCGATATGAACATATATGGAGCCGTGGTCAGCCATTATCTCCCTGATTAAAACCAGCCTCTCCGCTAAAAACTTCAAATATTCTTCTCCTGTCAGGTTGTCGCTATATGCTACTCTGCCGCCATTTACCCTGCTTATGGTGGATACTCTGGTATCTGTAATATTAAAATTCTGGTTAGTCCCGAAAGGAGGGTCGATATAAACGAGTCTTATTTTCCCGCTTATCTCAGGAATCCTTTTCAGCTCCCTCAATACGTCGTAATTGTCGCCGTGAATCAAGAGACCACGGGTCTTGATAAAACCCAAAACAAGTTGATTCATTTTTCCCTCTTAAGGCTATTTTCCTGGAATATATTATCCTTACTGCAGGATGACAACACCAGCGCCTGGATAATTCCACGCAAAGAAATCCCCGGTTTCGCTAATCAGGGCGTTCGGCGATTATTAGAAGCTGTTTCATAACTTACGTATAACTACAATATAGAATTCGCGGTTTATGGCCGTGTGAATAATGTTGAAAATAGCAATTGTCACAGATTGCCCGAGATGTCTTGTAAAGTACTATACCGTAGGTAGGGGCGGGTTTAAACCCGCCCCTACGAGTGCATCCTGCTACTGCTTAACGATTCAGAAACACTGCCGGGGCGGAAAATTCCTG
>JAFGTO010000180.1 GCA_016934095.1 Candidatus Glassiibacteriota bacterium | reverse complement strand
CCGGCACGGTGGATGAGATCGACGTGGGCAAGCTGGCCGAGGGCATGCCGGCCAGTATCTATATCGGCGCCCTGCCCGGGGACACCCTGGAGGGTGAGCTTGTTTTCATCAGCCCCAAGAGCCGTCAGCAGGAAGGGGCCACGGTCTTCGAGATCGAGATCAGGCTCACCGTCCGGGGCAAGGAGACCCTGCGCGCAGGCTACTCTGCCAATGCCGACATCATCCTCAAGAAAAAAGACGACATCCCGGTACTGCCCGAGCGGCTGGTGGTTTTCCGCAACGATTCCACTCTGGTCAAGGTGCTGGGCCCGGACAGCACGGTCATCGAAAAGCCGGTAGTAACCGGCATGTCGGACGGGCTGAATATCGAGATAATCGAGGGGCTGGCCCTGGAGGACGAGGTGGTCGAGGAGCCGCCCAAAGAGATCAAGTAAGGCCGCGGACGTCCAACCCGTGCGGCCCGGGACTGACGGGACGAGACCCGGTTCATCCAGCTATTTACGAGAGACTTACTGCCATGTACTACCTCAAACTGGTCGGACAATTCTACCAGGACATGCGGCGCCAGAAGCTGCGTACTTTCCTGACCATGTTCGGCATCTGCTGGGGCACGATTGCGGTGGTGCTGCTGCTGGCTTTCGGCGTGGGGCTGGAGGCCCGGTCCAGGCAGTCCATGCACGGCATGGGTACCAATGTCGTGATCCTCTGGGGATCCAAGACCACCATGCCTTTCGAGGGCATGGGTATCGGCCGGCAGATACGCTTCCGCCAGGAGGACGCGGAATACCTGGAACGGAAAATCCCGCAAATGGCGCTGATCAGCGCCGAGTATTCCAAATGGAACGTGAAGATCATTTACAAGAAGAACGCGCGCTCGATAACGCTGAAAGGGGTGCAGCCCTCGTTCGGCGAGCTGAGAAACATCATCCCCGAGCAGGGGGGCCGTTTTCTCAACGACCTGGACATGCAGCACAGCCGCCGCACGATTTTCCTCGGCAACAAGCTGCGCGACGCCCTTTTCGGCGAGGGCTCCAACCCGGCGGGACGGGTGGTGATGCTGGGAGGCGTGCCCTATACCGTGGTGGGAGTGCTCCAGAAAAAGACCCAGAACAGCAACTACAGCGGCAGCGATGAAAACATGGCCCTGATCCCCGCCTCGACTTTCCGGGGGTCCTACGGACACCGTTACGCGGACAACCTGGTCTACCGGGCCGTGGACCCGGACCTTAGCGAGCTGGTGAACAAGGATGTCTACCGCGAGCTGGGCAGGCGTTTCAAGTTCGACCCCGCAGACAAGGAAGCCCTCAGCCTCTGGGATACCACCGAGGGTGACCGCTTTATCAAGTACTTCTTCATGGGTTTCAAAGCCTTCCTGGCCATCGCCGGTGTTTTCACCCTGCTGGTGGGCGGCATCGGGGTGGCCAACATCATGTACGTGGTGGTGCGGGAGAGGCGGCGCGAGGTGGGTATCAAGATGGCCCTGGGCGCTACGGGAAAGACCATCCTGATGCAGTTCATGGTGGAGACTTTCCTGATCGTGGCGCTGGGCGCCGGGGTCGGATTCGGCTTTTCCGCCGCGGTGGTCCAGGTCTTCAAGCTCCCCATCATGTCTAACGTGATCATCTATGTCGGCACACCGACCATCAGTCCCGCTGTCGCCCTGGGCACCATGCTCGTGCTCGGGATCGTGGGTTTCTCCGCGGGCTACGCCCCGGCCCGCCGGGCGGCGAGGATGGACCCGGTCAGGGCCCTGGAGTTTTAAATGCACCTGATAATTCAGTTCTTCCGCGAGCTCAGCAAAGAGAAGATGAGGATGTTCCTCACGGTCAGCGCCATTGCCTGGGGTGCGGCCAACGTGGTGCTGCTGCTTTCGGTGGGCGAGGGTCTGGGCCGCCAGATGCGCAGGGGGTTCCACGGCATGGGCGAGAACATCATGATAGCTTTCCCCGGCCAGACCACTAAGCCTTATGCCGGCTTCGGCGCGGGAAGGTCGATCAGGGTGAGGGAAGACGACCTCCCGCTGCTGGAGCGCAGGGTCCCGGAGATCGCCCAGTACAGCGCGGAATGGATCCGGGATGTCGACCTGAAAGTCGGAGAAAAAATCCAGCGCGAGGATGCCCTGGGTGTCTACCCGGTCTACGGCGAGCTGAGGAACATTCTCCCGGAATCCGGGGGTCGCTTCATCGACAAGCTGGACATGGACCGCCGCAGGCGGGTGATCGTGCTGGGCAACGAGCTGCGGGACGACCTTTTCGGCGCCGGTGCCGAGGCGGTCGGCAGAACCATCATGGTCAACAACATCCCTTTCACCGTGGTGGGAGTGATGCAGAAAAAGATGCAGACGAGCTGTTACTCGGGCCACGACAAGGACGATTCATTCATACCCTCCACCACTTTTCAAACGATGTTTTCGCCGGAGTACGTGCGCAACGTGGTCTTCCGCCCCCGCTCAGTGGCCGAGGCGCCTGCGGCCAAGGAGGGGTTCTACCGGGTGATGGCCTCCAGGTACCGCTTCCATCCCGAGGACAAGGAGACTTTCTGGGTCTGGGACACGATCGAGATGGGCGCCATCGCAGGCAAAGTGTTCATCGGTATCGAGCTGTTCCTGGGAGTGATCGGCGCCCTGACCCTGCTGGTGGGCGGCATCGGGGTGGCCAACATCATGTACGTGATCGTCAAGGAGCGCACCCGCGAGATCGGGATCAAGATCGCAGTGGGGGCCAGGCCCTCGGTGATCATTGTCCAGTTCGTGCTGGAGAGCCTGCTCACCGTGGCTATCGGCGGGGCCCTGGGTATCGGCCTGGCCCTGAGCCTGGTCAAGGGGATCAACCTGATCCCGATCAGCCACGAGGCGATGGAGTTCCTGACCAGGCCCGTGTTCAGCTCGCTGCTGGCCCTGGTCTGTATCAGCCTGCTCGGGGTCATCGGCCTGCTTTCCGGTGTTTTCCCGGCCCGGCGCGCCTCGACGGTGGACCCGGTGGAGGCACTGCGCTATGAATAGGAGGTCCCGGAAGTGATCGAGCTGGAAAAGGTCTCCAAGGTCTACCGGATGGGTACCGTGCCGGTGGTGGCCCTGGATGGGGTCTCCGTGGAGATAGCCGCGGGGGAGTTCGTTTCCGTGCTGGGGCCTTCCGGCTCCGGTAAGAGCACGCTGATGCACCTGATCGGCTGCCTGGACACCCCGAGCGGGGGCACTTACCGGCTGGACGGCCGCCGGGTGGAAGGACTCAAGCGCAACGACTTGGCCGAGATCCGCAACCGGAAGATCGGATTCGTCTTCCAGAACTTCAACCTGCTGGGCTACGCCACCGCCCTGGAAAATGTCGAGCTGCCCATGGTCTACAAGAAAATGCGCGGCAGGGAGCGCAAAAGCAAAGCACTGGAGCTGCTAGGCCTGGTGGGCCTCGGCGACCGGGCGGTCCATAGACCCAGCGAGCTTTCCGGCGGCCAGAGGCAGCGGGTGGCCTTGGCCCGCGCCCTGGCCAACGACCCGGAGATCATCCTGGCCGATGAGCCCACCGGCAACCTGGACTCCCAGTCCGGCCGCGAGATAGTCCAGCTTTTCCGCAAGCTGCACCAGGCCGGCAAGACTGTCATCGTGGTAACCCACGACAAGACCATCGCCGCCGAGACCCGCAGGGTGCTGAACCTCTTCGATGGGAAGCTGGTCAGCGACAGCCCCAACCACTGAAGCCCGCTGCCTGATTTACATTCCAAGTGTGGTTTACCTGACTTCTCTATTCATAACAAGGCCAAAAATCAAACCCCTTTTAAACAAAGTTTTGCTTGACTCCTAACACAGTCGCTTTATACAAGGGGGAGGCTCGATCCGCCCCACTTCACCGATACATGACAAAACTTTACTTGATTCTCTCACGGGAAAATAGTAAGATATCCCAATCTCTCATACCGGTAACGGATCTTATCAATCATCCATCCTTGTCGACAAGGAAGCTCCGATGCACGAGAACGTTCTGGCAGCCATCGGCAACACGCCGATCATCAGGATAAACAGGCTCAATCCCAACAGCAGGGTAACCATCTGGGCCAAGTTCGAGGGGAACAACCCGACCGGCAGTATCAAGGACAGGATAGCCCTGAAAATGATCGAGCAGGCCGAGCAGGAGGGCAGGCTGACCAGGGGCAAGACGATTATCGAGCCGACCAGCGGCAATACCGGCATCGGGCTGGCCATGATCGGGGTGGTCAAGGGCTACCAGGTCGAAATCGTGATGAGCAGGGTGGTCTCAGTGGAGAGGAGGAAAATGATCAAGGCTTTCGGCGCCAAAATCACCCTGACCGATGCCAGGCTCGGCACAGACGGCGCGATCAGGAAGGCCAGGGAGCTGGTGGAGAGATACCCGGAGAAATATTTCATGCCGGACCAGTTCTCCAACGAATTCAACAAGATGACCCACTACAAGACCACCGCGGAAGAGATCTGGAGGCAGATGGGGGGCGACGTCACCCATTTCGTCTCGGCGCTCGGCACCTCGGGCACGATTATGGGCGTCGGCAAGTACCTCAAGGAAAAGAACCCGAAGATAAAGATCGTCTGCGCCCACCCGGTCAAGGGGCACTACATCCAGGGGCTGAAGAACATGGAGGAAGCGATAGTGCCGGCCATATTCGATCCT
Source organism: Candidatus Glassiibacteriota bacterium (assembly GCA_016934095.1). Classification (GTDB taxonomy): domain Bacteria; phylum Gemmatimonadota; class Glassbacteria; order GWA2-58-10; family GWA2-58-10; genus JAFGTO01. The sequence continues at coordinate 2,020 of JAFGTO010000180.1, read as the reverse complement.
TCGCGGATCGATGAGACCGTGATGGTGGAATCGGAGGCGGCTTTCGAGATGACCCGGCAGATAGTCAGGCAGGAGGGCATCTTCGCGGGCATGAGCAGCGGCGCGGCCATGTACGCGGCCGTGGAAGTCGCTAAAAAAATCGAGTCCGGCACGATTATCGTGATCTTCCCGGACAGGGGAGAAAAATACCTCAGCACCAACCTGTTCAAGGTATGATCCCGGTGCCTGCCACCGACTGAGAGCGGCTGCCGGCTCTTTGTTCCCCCGGGCAGGGCCGGTAAAAGCCGTGGGATCTCGCGCCTATGGAAGACCTCGGTTGCCAGACCGGCTACTGGGACACTGTGTCAGAGGCCGGCCTTTTCAGGCCGAGCAGGCGCAGCCCGTAGCCCAGCATGTTGAGGAACAGCGGCGGGTACCTGAAGAGGTTGACCACGAAGCGCCGGAAAAAACCGAAACGCAGGTAGAAGCGCCGGTGGCTGGCCCTGGCGTAATAGTAGATGTCTTCCTCGGAGACCGTGGGCAGCTTCATGATCACGTTCCAGAAGTCGTACTTGGACCAGTCCCTGGTGGCCAGGTAGCCGTGGCGCTCCGCCCATTCGTACATCTCTGTCCCGGGGAAAGGCGTGGTGATCAGGAACTGCGCGTAGTCAGGGTCGGCGGCGATAGCGAAGCGGACGCTGTTCTCCATGGTCTGGCGAGTCTCCCCGGGGTTGCCGAGCATGAAGGAGAGCCGCACTCTGATCCCTGTCTCCTGGGTCATCCTGGTCGCTGGGACCACTTTCTCCAAGTCGAGCCGCTTCTTGATGTTCTCCAGGATGGCCTTGTCGGAGCTTTCCACCCCGTAACAGATCACGTGGCAGCCGGACTTCCTCATCAGCTCCAGGGTCTGCCTGTCGGCGTAGTCGATCCGCGAGAAGCAGGACCAGGTAAGGTCTATCTTCCTTTCGATCAGCAGGCTGCAGAAATCGCGCACCCTCTTCCTGTTGGCGCAGAAAGTGTCATCGTAAAAGGCCATCTCCCTGATCCCGTAATGCTCGACCAGGTATTCGATTTCCCTGATCAGTTTTGCCGCGCTGAAGAAGCGCAGCTTCTTGACCATCGAGCCGGCGCAGTAGGTGCATTTGCCCGGGCACCCGCGGGATGAGTAGATGGAGATGCTCGGGGTGCGCAGCGCACCGCTCAGCGGCGGGTTGTAGAGGTGCATGGGCAGCAGGTGGTAGCTAGCCATGGGCATCGCATCCAGGTCCTCGATCAGGTCCAGCTCCGGATGCTCCCGGTAGCTTCCATCCTGCAGGTAAGCCAGGCCCGGGACCTGGTCGTAATCCGCCCCGCCGACCAGCCAGGCCAGGCTCCTTTCTCCCTCGCCCCTGACCACGAAATCCACCTCCGGGGTCTGCAGCACCTCCCCGGGCCGCATGGTGGGGTGGATCCCCCCCATCACCACCCGGGTCTCCGGCCAGAGCCTCTTGACCTCGCCGGCCACCGCGCAGGCGCTGCCGATCATCACCGTGTTGGCGGTGATCCCGGTGAAATCGGGCTGTTTCGGCGGGGCCAGGTCCTCGACAGTGCCTTTCTGCGCCTGCATGTCGATGATGGCGACCCGGGCGCCGCAGCTCTCCAGGTAGCCGGCCAGCAGGGCCAGTCCGAGCGGGGGGTAGCACCGCTCTTTCACCGCGCTGTTGACAATGGAGGTCTTGGACTCGTGAAACTCCCAGGGCGGGTTGATCAGCAGGACATACTTGCCTTTGAGGTCCGGCACTGGCAGGCTGCTCTGGCCTCCGGCACAGGCATGGTCTCTCATTTCTCCCTGTATCTCGCTCATTCTCCTGACTTTTTGACTATAAGAGGATTACCTAAAATAGGGTTTGGCCCGGCCGGAAATCAAGCAGTCTTTTCTGCTATACGAACCAAAGGCCTACGGCCTGTCTCACCTGCAGCGCCGGGGTCTCAGGCTTCCACTTCCTCGGTCCAGAACTCGCGGGTCCAGGCGAAGCGCTCGAGCTCTTCGAGCTGCCCGGGG
>JAFGTO010000003.1 GCA_016934095.1 Candidatus Glassiibacteriota bacterium | reverse complement strand
GGCCAGGCCAGCCCGCGGGGTCCAGAGGTAATCCAGCGGGAAGCCTCCGCTGGCGGGCTGCACCTCCCCGTGCTTGACAGTCCAGTTCGGGGCATCGTAATCAGGCGTGAGCTTGATCCTGGTATACCACTTGCCCCACCCGTAGACAGCCCCCTGGAACAGGTGGAAATCGAAAGGGGCGAGGCTTTGATCGGCCAGGTCGGCCCGGGCGGTCAGGGCGAAAAAGCGGGTGCCCTGCAGGCTGGAGAGCGCTTTCGCGCTCAGGCCGCGGGCCTCCACCCGGCCCACCACCACTCCAGGCCGGGAGGCGTGCAGGCAGAGGCGGGCCTCGAGGACCACGCCCTCCAGGGCAGGCTCGCCCCGGCAGGCCAGGACCAGCCTGATCCCCTTGCCCGGCCCGGGGCAGATGTCGCCGGTGCAGTCGCAGCTCTGACTCTCCTGCAGGCTGAAAGGGATCCGTCTGCCCAGGGTATCCACCAGCAGGAAAGCCGGCTCGGCCCCGGTAGCCAGCGGCACGGTTTCCTGCGCAGACTTGAAAGCCACCGCCAAGCCGGCCGAAGGCGTAACCTCCAGGCGGATGAGGCTGTCCTCCAGCACGGCCGCTGCCGGGAGCCGGGTGCTTTCCCCGGTGCAGCAGAGGATCGAGAGCACGGCCGCGGCCGCGAGCGCGCCCGGGGGAAAAATGGTTTGTCTAAGCATGGCCCACTCCTCAAGGACAGGTTATGAAGGCTAAAACCGCAGAGAAAGGGGCGGTCTTATGGTCCGGCGGCCGGCCCCGCAATTTTGCGCCGCTTTCAGTTGCCGGCCGCGACAGCGGCTGCGGCTCTCAATTTTCTTTTCCTGCTGCGCCGGGCAAGCTCGCAGGCAACGATCAGGAAGGCCCCGATCAGGGTCATCAGCCCACTGATCGCCAGGTTGATCATCCTGCCCGCGAAAGGAAGGTCGAGCAAGGCAAGGGACATGGCGGCCACTCCCATGCCCACGGCGGTCCAGCCGGTGATCCTGAAACTGCCCGTATCGGTTGCCTCGCTGTCGCCCACCTCTTCCGGCGACACTGGGGTGGCCAGCTTGTGGAAAAAGGCCTCCAGGGACTGCTTGTACTCGCCCCTGGCTTTGAGGAAAAAGCCGGGGAGGAAATAGATCGCCGCACTGATCCCGCCGACGCAGTAGATCTGCCTGGCGAAAGAGATCTCCCTGCCCAGGGTCAGGTAGAGGATCCCGATGGACAGGCCCACGCTGTAGGAGGCCAGGCCGGCCCAGCGGGGAGTGTTCTTGTAGAGCAGGCCGAAGATGATCGGGATGCCAGCCGGTACGATCACCACCCCGCTGATAGTCAGCATCAGCCTGAAAACGCCGCCCTTGACCTCGGCCTGGGCGATGGCGGCCAGGATGATCAGGGCTCCCAGCACCAGGGTGACAATCCGGCCGATCAGCAGCAGGGTCTTGGGGGAGGCGTTTTTCCAGAAGACTTGCTTGATTATGTCCTCGGTTATCACCGCGGCGTAGACATTGAAGTTGGAGCTGAGAGTGCTCATGGTGGCGGAGAGCATGGCGGCCAGCAGTATGCCCATCGCCCCGCGGGGCAGGAATTTCATGCAGAAAGCCACGTAAGCGGCCTCCTGGGGGGCATTGAGGCCCCGGGTTACCGAGGTCAGGTCCAGGTCGAGGATGCGGGTGGCTATGGGCGGCAGCAGCCAGATTGTCGGGGCCGCCAGCAGCAGGACCGTTACGATCAGGGCCACCTTGCGGGCCTCTTTTTCATCCTTGACCGAGAAATAGCGCTGGGCGGCCGCTCCGCTGGACATGGCGAAAAACATCATCACGAAATTGGCAGACAAAAAAGTCCAGCCGAACTCCTGGGTCCGCACCTTCCAGAACCCTGCCGGGGCATCGGTTACCAGCCTGGAGATGTCTCCCAGCTCAAAGACCGCCAGGCCCAGGACCACCAGGGCGCAGGGGAAGAGCACCATGAACTGCAGGGTGTCGGTGACCACCACGCCCCAGAGTCCGCCGATCAGGCAGTAGACCGAGATCACCAGGCCGCAGACCACGATGGTGGTGGCCAGGTCGGTGCCCAGGGCCACGGTGACGAACTTGCCCAGGGCCAGCAGCATCACCCCGCCCTGGACGATGGCCATCCCCAGGTGGGTCCAACTGTAGAGCTGGTTGGTGGAGAGCCCGTAGCGCTCGGAGAGGTAGGACATGACCGTGTCGGCACGGGAGCGGCGCCAGCGGCAGGCCAGGAACCAAACCGAGAAAATCACCACCAGGCCGTTGGTCAGGTACATCAGCAGGGCCACGCTGGGGGCCCGGTAGGCCAATCCGGCCGCACCGGTAAAGGTGTAGACGCTGAAAGTGGTCATGAACAGTGAGATGCCGGCAAGCCACCAGGGCATCAGGTTGCCGCTCTTGAAAAAGTCGCTGTCGCTTTTGTTGAAGAGCGACATCGCCACTCCCACGGCCACCATCAGCACCAGGTAAATTCCGATTACGATGAGGTCTGCTTTGGAGGCGAGCACCATTTTTCCTCCCTGGCCGGGGGCGGTTCTGTCGGGGTGTAATGAAGCAGGCCCGTGCTGTTCCGGGGCCGCCGCGGGGGCGGCGGGCTTCAGCGGGATCACGGGCATATATTGTCGGCAGCTACTACTTCAGGGTCCAGGGCCTGGGATACAGGTCGAGGTAGTGCACGGTCAGGCCGGGCCAGGTCCCGGCGACATAGTCGGCGCAGTTTTTCATGCCCCAGTGTTCGCTGCAGCCGTGTTCGACCGTGATTACCGCGGCGCCGCACTCGACAAAACGCTCCCTCTGTTCCCAGTAGTACCATGACCCGTCAAAAACGCCGACCAGGCAGTCGGCGCCCTTTTCTATCATTTCCATGCCCGGGCTATAGCAGCCCACCCCGAGGCAGGGGCGCGAGATTTTCATCCCGGGGTCTCCCATTACCTGCACGCTGTCCTGGCCGACAGGCCGGACCCTGGAAAGCACGTGAGCTGCGAACTCGCGCAGGGTGGTCTCCTGCATGGCATAGATGGTGCTCCAGCCGTCCCCGGACACGTCCACTGCCCGGGTCAGCCCGAGCCCTCCCGCCCAGGCGTCGCGGATGCCGATACCCGGCCACTTGTCCCAGGCATCGTGGCAGCGCAGCACCACCAGCCCGGTCTCTTCGAGCAGGCGGGTCTTCTCGATCCCTCCGGGGGCCTGGCGGAATCTCTGCTCTGGGGCCGCATGTTCCCAGAAAGTAGGCTCGTGGGTGATAAACAGCTCGCAGCCAAGCTCCACGGCCTTTCTCAGGTCGTAGATCGTTGACATCCAGCCCACCGCCACAGTTTTTACCTCCCGCAGGGGGTCCCCGGCCTTGAAAGTATCAACAGTCTCATCCGGGTCGACCCAGGGAGCGCCGGCCAGGAAATGTTCGTGGATCTCTTTTGCGCTCGGCATATAGCTTCCTTTTTTCTTAGGCCGGTCTATTCGTGAAATCAGGGACTAGCTGTTTAGCAGGGGCTGTCAAAATATTTTTCTGTTTGTAGTGGGGCTGCGGACTTACAGCCTCATCGAACCGTTTTAGCCATGTTTTTCTGTTCTTTTGCGAACAAAAGAACCAAAATTCTTTACGGGCCGCAACTCCCCGGCCTTATAGGAAATTGCCGGATTAAGAGTTTACAAAGCTTCAGAACGCTCCTTTTCAGCCCGCCTGCTTTCGCCTGCAAAACTGCAGCTTGATCACTAAATGTATTTGATTCGGAGCGGAATCCTCTCATAGAAAACAACCAAAACTTGCACCATAAGCCAAACCTGCGATTTGGGCAGGCTGCAAGAAGGCATGGCCTGCGTTCTTCGTTCCATCCAGGCTTAAATAGGATTTCTTTTAGCGGAGCGCTCGTATCCTGCCTCCGTAGCGGCCCTGTTTCTGCCCCTCAGCCGCCCCTTTAGACAACGTTCGGTTGCGAGACCTGCCCCGTATTCCCCCAGAACAATTTAAAAGGAATGGAATTTTAACAATCATTAAAATTCAAAACGAAAAAACTTTTAAAATAGCTCTAAATGCAGGAGCGCATCCGTATGTGCGCCCAAACCAGGAATTTTCTGCCGAAAGGGCAAAAACGTTGATCTGCCTCTAAAAGATTCAGGTAAATTGGTGAATAATCAAGGCTAGTTTGGCGATGAAAGAAAACTTCACCGCCCCTCTAGGTTTTTTCAAGCAGCTCGGCCCGGTTCTCGTATACTTTGTGCGCGGCTTCCAGGAATAAGCGGATGTTGCCCTCTTTCAGCAGGACTTCGTTCAGCAGGACCATCAGGCGCCTGCCGCCGACTTTTTCTGCCACCGGGCAGGATACCCTGGAGTAGTCCATCTTGCCCTGATAATGTCCGCAGGTGAGCGGGCAGCCTTTCCGGCCGAAACTCATCTCCCGGAAAGCGGGCAGGCGGTAGACCGGCACGCTGTTTCCGGGAAGCAGCTCGGCGCCCTCGGCTTTCATGGCTTGCATGAACCTTTCCCGGCCGATCCCGAAAGCCTCTTCGTCGAAAAGCAGCACGTAAAGATAATACCCGCGCCGGGTGATACGCAGGTCTTTTTTAAGCGACTGCAGGCCCGGGAGATCTTCCAGGCCGCGGGCAAGGATGGCGGCGTTTTTCATCCGAGTTTCTGTCTGCTGCAGGAGCTTGCCGAGCTGGGTCCTGAGGATGGCTCCCTGAAACTCGTTCATCCGGTAGTTCGGCCCTACCGAGGTGTGCTCGTACTTGTCGCTGCCGATGACACGGCCGATATGGTGGTAGGCGAAAGCCTTGTTGTAGAGGTCTTCCGAGTTGGTGGCTACCGCGCCGCCCTCACCGCAGGTAAGGGTCTTGGACTGCTGGAAACTGAAAGTACCCATGTCTCCCAGGCTGCCTGCCCCGGTGCCGCGCCACTCCGAGCCGTGGGCATGTGCGGCATCCTCGATGACTTTGAGCCCGTGCGCGCGGGCGATACTCAGGATGTCGTCCATATCGGCGGGATAGCCGCCGTAATGGACCACCACGATTGCCCTGGTGCGCTCAGTGATCTTCCTCTCGATATCCGCGGGATCGATCTGGCAGGTGTCCTCGAGGATGTCGGCGAAGACCGGGATCCCCTGGACCAGCAGCACGGCCGAGGCCGAGGCGATGAAAGTGATGGCCGGCACGATGACCTCATCCCCGGCCTCGATCCCGCAGGCGCGCAGGGCCACCTCGAGCGCCACCGTACCATTGGCTACACCCAGCACGTACCGGGCATCTTGGCAGCGGCCGAACTCTTTTTCGAAATTTTCGACTTCCTTACCGTCAAAACGCCACCATGCACCGCTTTCCGCCACTCGCTTCGCCGCCTCCACATCCTCTTCGTCGACCACGGGCCATTTCAGCTCGTACCCGGCTGCAGACACGGGTTTTCCACCCAGCAGCGCTGTCTTCGGCATTTTCCGCCTCCGTCTTGGTAAATCGGCCCGGCAGACCTGGCGGCCTTGAATCTGCCGGCCGGTTGACCGGAACCCGCGAACGCCGGTCAGCCTGGTCGTATCATAAATATAAAGCCTGAGGCGGCCCGGATAAAGGTCTCAGGCGGTTACAGGGACACTGTCTCCCCGCTCCCGGCGGCTTTTTCGACTGCCAGCAGCACCTCGAGGGTGTGCAGAGCCAGAGCAGCGGAGTTGGCAGGCTGGCGGTGCTGCCTGACTGCGGCAGCCAGCTCGAAAATGCCGCCGGCCCAGTCCACGCCGGAGCCGGGCTTGGGGCCGCCGTCCCCCTCGACATGGTCCCACCTGGCGGAGTCCTTGTTCGAGACCTTCAGCTCCCCCCGGGCATCCATCATCGAGGACAGCGAGATGGAGCCCCCGGTGCCCTGGACCTCTATCCCGTGGTAATTCGTATTGGAATTGGCGTAGGAAAAGGCGATCCGGCCGATAACTCCGCTCTCGAACCTGAGCAGGGCCACTCCGTGGTCGAACACGGTTACTTTGAAAGGCTTGCCGCTCAGGCTCACCCGCTCCGGCATGGCGATGTCGAACATCCCCCGCACTTCTCTGACCCTGCCGAACCAGGTAACCATCAGCGAGACCGGGTAGGGGCCAACGTCCAGCAGCGGGCCTGCACCCTCGGTGTAGAACTGCTCCGGGTTCGGGTGCCACGCCTCGACCCGGCCGTGGAACATCTCCGCAGCAGCGGAGACCGGCTTGCCGATCCTGCCTTCCCGCAGCAGGTCGCCGACCCTTTGCTGGTTGTGGCCCAGCAGGATGAAAGGGGCGCTGGAAAGTGTGACGCCTTTTTCCGCGGCCAGGGAGATCAGCTCCCCGGCCTTGCCTGCGCTCAGGGCCAGGGGTTTTTCGGTCAGCACGTGCTTGCCGGCCCTCAGGCAGGCCTCGGTAATCCGCTCGTGCGCCAGCGGAGAGGTGAGGTTCACCACCGCATCCACCCGGCCGTCTTCGCAGAGCTCCTCGAGCGACCGGTAGAAAGCGCCGCCGTGTTTTGCCACAAAACTGCGGCCCCTTTCTTCAGTCCTGTTCCAGGCGCCGGCGAAATCGAGGTTTTCCCGGTCCTCCCGGCTGTTGAAACACTCGAGGTAGAAGCCGGCGATGTCCCCGGTGCCGGCAACGGCAAAACGAAAAGGTCTTTCCAAGATTGCTCCCCGGACTTGCTGTCCATCGGTCAGGTTAGTTTTTGCGCCAGTCGATCACCACTCCCATGTAGGCGCTGCGGTCGGCGGAGATCTCCTGGTAGAGGCGGGGGGCTTCCCCGGGTGCGATCCGGTGGGTGAAGAGCTTGTCCAGGTTGATCCTGCCGGCCAGGATCATCTCGAAAAAGAAGTGGGCCATCTCTTTTTTGCCCCAGCGGTAGAAATCGTTGCCCTGCCAGGGCGGGACAGCGCCGTGGGCGGCGATGATCGACAGCGACTTGGAGATCACGTCATGGGTCAGGCTCTGCCTGGAGGGGAAAGGCACGTCCCCGATAAGCCCCAGCCTCCCCCTTTTAGCCAGCATGTGCTGGGCGGCGTGGAAGGCTGCCGGGTGCCCTGTGATGTCGAAAACCAGGTCCGCCCCGCGGCCCCGGGTCAGTTCGCTCACCCTGTCGATAGCTTGGTCGGCGGGCATCCGGAGGACTTCCGTGGGGCCGTTACCCTCGGCCAGGGTGCATCTCCGGGCTGCCGGGTCGACCGCGATCAGCCTGCTCAGGCCGGCCAGGCCCAGGATCCTCACCGCCAGTTGGCCCAGCGGACCCAGGCCGATCACCACGGCGGTCTCTCCCAGGGCGGGACAGGCCTCCCGGATGCCGTTCTGCACGATGATGTTGAGGTAGTACCAGGCCGCCTGTTCTGCGGCGACCCCATCCGGGACAGGGATGACGGTCTCCGGCCTGTCAATGAACCAGGCCCTGTGCGGGCTGGTGGAGCAGACCCGGTCGCCCGGAGCGATCTGTCCAACCCCCTCGCCGGTCTCCACCACCTCGCCGACACTGCTGTACCCCGGCTCGAAAGGATATTTGATCCAGCTCGCCCAGACACTGCCCGGCTCGACTTCACCGTTGAAACAGATCATCTCCGTGCCGATGGAAACCAGGGAGCAGACCGAGCGGCAGAGGATCTGGCCGGGGCCTGGGGACGGGCACTTCTCTTTGATCACTTCGAGTTTTCGCGGTGCTGTGTAATAAAAGACCAGGTTTTCGCAGGCAGTCATCTCGACCTCGTGATGGCAGGTAAGAGTTGATTTGTTTGGAAGATAAACAATTCTGGGCCGCAGCATCCAGCGCCGGCTGAAAAACCAGAAAATGTCAGTATTGTCCGGTTAAGCGCAACAATAATCCCGGCAAACAGAGGAGTGCCGGTGGAATGAGCCGAAATATCGTCTTTCGGGATTTGAGATTTCCCCCAAACCGTAAGGTAATATTTACCCTTTCGCTGCCTGGCGTACACAGTTCCATTGCCCCTCTAGATCTGCTCAAGCAGGGCGGCGAGGTCGGCGACCAGCAGCTCGAGCAGCTCTCGCCCTTTCTCGGCTGTGGCGTGCTGCGGGGCGCCGTGTACACCGCTTTGCGAGAAAGCTTTCATGTCCCGCACGCGCCAGACTGTGTCCGGCCCTCCTTCCATGTACTCTTCCACCGCCCGGTCCATCTTCACCGACTCCGGGGCCAGGACCAGCATGACCGAGGTCTCCATCTCGCAGGCGTGGCCCCAGTCCCTGCCCTTCAGCATGCCGCTGACCTGGCGGCTGATCTTTTCATAGGCATTCGAGAGGTAAAGCTTGAAATCGGCGGAAAGCGGCTTGTCCGGCGCAGACAGCCGCAGCAGGGCGTTGCGCAGTCCCGTGTCCGCCACCGCCTTGTTGCCGCCGTGGCCGTTGTAGACCAACAGCTTGCGGAAACCCTGGCGGTAGAGGCTCTGGGCGATATCCGCCACCAGGGAGGTGACAGTTTCGGCGCTGACATGAACGGTGCCGCAAAAATTCATGGTGTCCGGGCAGAAACCGTAGGGGATCCCGGGCATCACGATCACGTCCGGTAACCTCAGGGCGGCCATCTCGGCTATCTTTACAGCCTGCAGGGTGTCGCTTTCCAGCGGCAGGTGATAGCCGTGCACCTCGGTGGATCCCAGCGGCAGCACGAGCTTGAGCTCTGCCTTGCCGGGCAGGCTGTCGAGCTCGTCCCAGGTGTAGTCGGTCAGCAAGATTTTCCTGCCGGCCTGGTTAAGCAGGGGCATCTTTCCTCCGGGTGGAGGGATGTTATTTAGTTGGGAATGTAAATTAACTCGCTATTCCGGTATTTGTCAATATATTAGAAGCTGTTTCATAACTTATGTATAACTACAATATAGAATTCGCGGTTTATGGCCGTGTGAATAATGTTGAAAATAGCAATTGTCAGAGATTGGCCGAGATGTCTTGTAAAGTACTATACCGTGGGTAGGGGCGGGTTTAAACCCGCCCCTACGAGTGCATCCTGCTACTGCTTAACGATT
>JAFGTO010000179.1 GCA_016934095.1 Candidatus Glassiibacteriota bacterium | reverse complement strand
TGACAGGTCCTGCCGGCCTGTTAAACTCGTTTAGCCGTGATGAGTATATCAGCCCCCACTAAGCAACATAGTTACTTTTTTAAAAACATTTATCAGGCAGGACATCGGGAATTTACTTTTCTCCGAGTTGTCTTTATTTTGTCCCGAATGTTAAAGAAGACAACCTGGTGGGGTGGAGTATTGTCAATGCAACTTGAAAACATCGGTTTTAATGCCTGGTTTCAGGAAAGGCTGGACTCCGGAAAATCTCGTGAGCTCCAGCCAGCCAGGGTGATTGCCATAAATAAGAACAGCTATCAGGTCTCGGATGGTTCAGGGCCTGTTACGGCGGAATTGACCGGCAGGTTGATGTTCAACGCCGATTCGCCGCTTGAGCTTCCCGCAGTAGGCGACTGGGTCTACGTGCAGATCGCTGATGACAGGTCGCTGGCTGTAATCCATGACATCTTTCCCAGGAAAACGCTGCTAAAAAGGAAGACTGTCGGCAAAAGGGTAGAGTGGCAGCTCATAGCTGCAAATATCGACAGTGCCATGATTATTCAGGCTCTCGATGCCGATTTCAATCTCCGCCGTCTTGAGCGCTACCTGGTGATGGTAAACGAGAGCAATATCACCCCGGTTATTCTGCTGAGTAAGAGCGACTTGCTTCACACCACTGAAATCGAGGCGAAGAAGACGGAAATTCGCAGCCTGATGCCGGATATCGGTATTATCGCTTTCAGCAATATTGATGCGTCACAGGTGGACAGTGTCAGGCGGGTGCTTATCCCGGGCTGCACTTATTGCCTGCTTGGCTCGTCCGGAGTCGGAAAAACCACCCTGATAAACAGGCTGGTTGACGGCGAGTTGTACGAAACCCGGGCCGTAAGGGAAAAGGACGGCAAGGGCAGGCACACCACCTCACGCCGACAACTGATTTCACTGGATAACGGTGCATTGATTATTGATACTCCGGGCATGCGGGAACTCGGCAATATTGCTGTGGACTCCGGCCTGGAGAAAACGTTTGGCGAGATAGCCGAATTGACTGAGCAGTGCCGTTTCAATGATTGCAGCCATATCAACGAGGAGGGCTGTGCGGTTCTGGCCGCCGTGGAGAATGGTACGCTTGAGCGGGAACGCTACCTGAGCTATCTCAAACTGAGGAGAGAATCCGAGTATTACGAGGCCTCTTACAGGGAAAAAAGAGAGAAAGACAGAAAATTCGGCAAATACTGCAAATCAGTGATGAAAGATAAAAAGAAAGAGCGTGGTTGAGGGCAGGATCATTTATCAGTTTAACAGCGAGGAAGTACTGTGCCCTGCCGGAAGCGGGCTGGGTGTACAAAATGAAAACTCCCCACAGCCTGTCTCATGGGGAGTCTTCTATAATTACGGTTATAACGGTCGAAAAACCACTCTTAGGGTATTAGCCGGGATTATTCATGAAAATGGAATTTGTCCGGTTTTTTGTAGGGGCGCACCACTGTGTGCGCCCATTGAACATAGAAATTTTCTTAAAAAGCGGCCAGGGGTCTGCCCCTACAAGTGTTACGTTAATTTGTGAATAATCCGGGTCAGCGGAGCCGCGAACGCACCGGCCCATCCGCCGTTGGTCGCGGCCGCAGGCCGCGGTGCTCTGGCTCAGCCCCCGTTAGCGAAAAGGACCTTGCCTTTCATCCCCTTCCTGACCTCATCGAGCTCTTTGCCGAAAAGCAGGCGCAGGAAAGTCGGCGCCACGTCGCTCAGGGTCCCCTCCCCGCGGATTTTCAGCTTAGGCGGGCCGACTATCAAAAGCGGCACCTTGTTCCCGGTATGGAAGGTGTTCGGCTCGTCATCCTCGGTGAGCATCTCCTCGATGTTCCCGTGGTCGGCGGTTATGACAGCGAAGCCTCCCTTGGCCCGTATCGCAGCGACTATCTTCTGTAGCGCCCGGTCCACCGCCATCATGGCCTGGATCCCTGCGCTCACGTCCCCGGTATGCCCGACCATGTCCGGGTTGCAGAGGTTGACCAGGATCACGGTCTTCGAGTCGCCGTTCCTGACAACCTCCACTACCTTGTCGGCCAGCTCCTCGATCTCCAGTTTAGGGTACTTGGCGTAAGGCTCCATCTTGAAACCCCGCTCGCCCTTGTGCTGGTCGTAATCCTTGATATAGGTGCGCACCTCATCCGGCAGGGGCACTGTGATGCGCTCCTCGCCGGACAGGGGGTCGCCCACCTTGTTGCCGGAGAGCAGCAGCACCGCCTTGGCCTTGTCCACCCCGCTCATGCGATACTGGTGGTAGCCGTGCATGGAGAGCACCTTGCCCAGGCTGATATCTTGGACCGGCTCGCGGAAGGCCACCGGGCAGTTCATCCCGCGGTAGTATTCCACCAAACCCACGAAATGCAGGGTGTCATAGTGCAGGCTCGGGCGGTTTTTCCAGCGCTCGAAGCGCTCGAGGCCGCTGTAGGTTTCATCGGACGAGTTACGCAGCGTCTCGGTGAGATCGGTGACCGGGTCTACCAGCATGCGCATCAGGAACTCCCCGCGGTCCTTGCGGAAGTTCCAGTGAATGATCAGGTCGCGGTTGTCCACGCCTTCGTAGTCGCCGAGCACGGTCGGGGTGACATACTGGTCGGTCAGGCCCTTGTCGTAGGCCGCCTTGAGCGCATCCTCGGCCTTGGCCATGCGCGGGCCCTGGCCCTCGATAATGGCCCGGTAGGTGTTCTCGGTCTTGTACCAGGAGTCCGCACTGCGGTTCATGGTAATGTCGCGGCCGCCGATAGTGGCTATCTTGAAATCCACGGGCTTGTCGCCGATCATCTCCTCGGCGGTCATGGTAAGGTCTTCGAGGAATCGCGGTGCGGAGAACGGGGGTGTGCCCCGGCCGTCCGAGAAATAATGGATGCGGATTTTCTTACCACCTCGCTGGACAATCCGACGCAGGATAGCATAGAGGTGTAGGACGTGGCTGTGCTCCTGGTTGTTCGAGACCAGGCCCAGCAGGTGGATCTTACTGTTCATGGCCACGGTGTAGTCGATGGCCTCATCGATCAAATGGTTCTCCATCACCCCGTCTTTAATGGCGCTGTTTATCTGGTGCATCGGATGGATGTAGTCCACCCCGCTGAGCACTTCGTGGCCGACAGCCGTGGACCCCTTGGCGCCCTCGGGCATCCCGACCGCAGGGCCTACCGCCACCAGCTCGGAGCTGCTGGGATCCCCCAGTATCTTCCTCATCTCCGGCTCCAGCCACTTGCCATCCCCCTCGCGCAGAAAATAGAGGAACGGGGTCCGCGCCAGGGCCACGCAGTTGTAGGCCTCCTCCTTACGGATCCCGCAGCCGTCCATGATGATCAAAGCACTCGGACCATTAAAAGCAGGAATCTCCTTGCTTTTTTTACTGGCGCTCATGCGCTGTAGCCTCCTTGGTTTGTTCGTAAACGGAATCATCCGGCTCGACCAGCTCTCCCATGCGTCTGGTCAGGTACTGGATGATATTCCCGACAGTTTCATCGAAATCAATATTATCCACCGTGAAAATCTTGTTTTCAATGGCTTTCTCGACCAGGGCCTGCTGGATCTTGCGGATACTCTCGAAATTCCTCAGGTATTTCTGGGAGGCCCTCTGAGAAGCTTCCTCCCCGCGAGTGGTGAAACGGTTGCGGTGCAGCTCTTCTTGCATGGTACAGATCAGCACCTGGATGACGATGGCTTTTTCGCAGATTTCCCGCTGGACCTTAGCAGGTATCAGGTGGACACCCTCGATAACCATGGACAGGTTCTCGTTTATGGCACGGCGCATGATAGCGTTCACACCCACGTTTACCCGGGTGATCTGTTCCTGGAAGGCGCCCAGCACGGGATCGGCCTTTTCGCCGAACGGTCGTTTATGCTTCCTCCAGACCTCATAGGAGGACTCATGGATCGACGGCATCAGCTCCCGCGAGATCATGCCCCGCATGATCTCGCGGATCGTATCTGTCCCGATCACCCTGGTAATCCCCAGCCGGTGGGCGATCTCGACCGCCATCGAGCTTTTCCCGGTGCCGGTAGCCCCCCCGAACATCAGGATCAGTGGTCTGTCCGGTTTCTTGAGCGAGCGCCAGAGCAAATAATGTTTGGCATAGGGGCTGCCGAAAGCGGAGAGGATTTTCTGGTAAGTGAGGCGGCGGAGCTCATCCCTGCTGATTGTCCTGATATCCCATTCCTCGAGGTCGGCGGCCATTTTTTCGGCCACCGAGTGGGCGATCTCCGGGGTGAGTCCGGCGGCGAGCAGCGACTGGGCCAGGATGCCCCTGGAAAAGGGCTGTTCCTGAGCCTCATCGCCCACGTAAATATTCCCCGCACCTATTTTCCAGTTCTCGTACCTGGCAGCCGCCTCCCGGCCGAAGTTATCCTCGATCATCCGGGCGGTCATGGTCTTCAGCCGGCGGCGCGGCAGCTCCCTGACCCCTTCCTCGAGCAGGCTTTCTTGGATACGGCTGGCAATGCGGTACGAATCCTCCGAGGGCAGGCCAGAGCGGACAAGCGAGCGGGCCAACAGCCCCTTGGAGTACGGGAAGCGGAACTGCTCCGAGACCACCATGATGTTGTCATGCGGATCCAGACCGGCCATCGAGAGAAACCCGTCCTTTTGAGTTATGCGACCCCGGCGACTATCTTGCAGGCGTCCTGGCTGCTGATTATCCCCACCGGCTTGCCTTCCCTGACGACCGGGATACGGTGGATCTTGCGCTGGACCATGGTGCCGAAAACCTGGCGGACGTCGTCCTCTTCATCGGCGGTGATCACGTTGGTGTTCATCACCCCCTCGACCCAGTTGTACATGCCCTTGTGGTCCTTTTGCTCATCGATGCTGACATGCACCCGGATCAGGTGGTCGATGGCCCGGATCACGTCCTTCGAGGAGACAATCCCGATCAGTTTCCCCTGCTCGTCGATCACCGGAGCGCCGGTGATCTTGTTCTTGTCCAGCAGCTTGATCAGACGGCGAATGGACAAGTCCTTATGCACCGTCACCACTTCTCGTGTCATGATTTCCTTTACTTTCATGGAAACCCTCCGGATTCGAAAACCAGCTTGTGAGTGTTACCGATACCGGTCGCTACTTCGGCCGGAGTATTGAAGAAAAGGCTCAAAGAAAAAAAGCGGTGGCCTGCCGGCCACGCTGCCTTGCATCTGCTACAGGATCATTTCCGGGTAAAAGATAAATTATCCGGACATTTCATTGTACTCCCGGTGAAAAATTTTGTCAAGCTGATAAACTCCGGCAGGTTTCCGGCTTCCGGCGGCCTGCCCGGGGCTAACGGTCCAGGTTGCGGAACCTGGCGTACTCCAATCCGAAAGATCTCCCGTCGAACCCATCCCCCTCTTCCAGCTCATCCAGGTAGACCTGCCTGCCGAGGGTGCGGCTTTTCCTGGCGGCTATCAGGATCCGGCAGGCCTCCACCTGCTCGGCGATAGGCCTTTCGGCCCGGCCGGTGGAGAGGCTCCGCGACATGGCAGCCAGCATTTTCACGTAGCCGTTTTCGGCCACTGGCACCAGGTGATCGAGCCCCTTATCGGCGAGCAGCGAAAGCTGCGGCCCATCAAGCGCGTACCCCAGCACCAGGACCACCGGGGGACGGTCCCCGTAGCTGACATGGATGAGGTGCTCCTTGCGATAGAAATCCAGGTAGTTGACCGCCACCGCCCCCAGACCCACCACCTCCTGCATCACCTCGGTCCCGTGGATCCCGTAATAGATGAGGTCGTGCATGTCGTTGCGGCTGTGTGAGTGGATCCTGCCGTAGACAGTCAGGATAACCTTGTCCGGGCGCGACTGGTACCTCTCTTTGAACTCCTGGAGGTTTGCCGAGTAGCGGTAGATGGTGCCGCCGAAAACCGGGGTGCGGTAGCGCAGGCTCAGCTCCAGCAGCCTGCGCGCATCGGCCTCGGTGCCCACGCAGGGCTTGTCGATGAACACCGGCTTGCCCGCGGCGATAAAGGGCTCTGCATCGGAGACATGGCTCTCCCAGTCGCAGCCGACCACCAGGGCCACATCCACCAGCGGGACCATCTGCTCCGGGGTGGAGCAGACATGTTTCACCCGGTAGTCTTTGACAAAAGAAGCGGTGCGCTGCTCGCCGTACACCAGGCCGCGGTTGAGCACGGCGGTCAGCTCGGCGCCTTCCAGAGCCGAGATCACCCCGCCCAGGGTATCGCTGTGGGAGGTGTCCAGCTCCACCATGCCGATCCGCAGGGGGCTGCCCTGGGGGGTGCCGATTTGCAGGGGCTCCGCTGAAGCGGCCCGGGCCTGGCCGCGCAAGCCGGCCGGGACCACGGCCAGGGATGCGGTCGAGATTGCCAGGGCCAGGTTCTGCCGGATAAAATTCCTGCGCTGCATGAGCTGCTCCCTTCGTTTACGGCGGCTGAAGCCGCCGGTGGGTTACGGTAGACATTACGGTTTGTCCTGAATCTCTCACGACCTAGACTTCCAGGCTGGATTAGAGAAATATGGTCTCGGGTTGTGTCATTAATTTTCCGTAATAATGAGATATCATATAGCATCTAGACTCGTGGAATAAAATTGAGCCGCAGAATATGTAAATTCGACAAGACATAGCCTCTTTCAAAATGTTTTTATTCCCTAAACTGAGCGATTTGCTCACAAAGGATTCTTTTTCAGCTGTAAAACACACGTTTTGACCTGTTGCTGTTTTCTTCAGGAGC